>NZ_JALKFY010000005.1:0-142873 GCF_023242985.1 Frankia sp. Mgl5
CGCTCTACGTCACGGACCGCCACTCCGGCGAGTCGCTAGACGATCACGATCCGTACACCACGTGCGTGGACTCCACTCCGCCGCTGTTGGCTTACGACACCACGATCAGCGTCGTGATCACAGCCCCCGACGTTGATGGCGGTATCACGATTCAGCAGACTGGAAATGCCAGATGACCAGCGCCGGCACACCGGCTCTGGCGACTCGTGCCGCTTCGGGCACTATGTCGTCCAGGCACCACGGCCAGCGCTCCCACGGTCCCACCGCTCCGAACGGGCCTTTCCGGTCGGCCGGCCCCGGCGGTTCCTTGGGTGGCGCGGAGGGTTCCTCGCAGCGACGCACGCGCAGTCCCACCGCCAGCGCAGCCCGCAGATAATCCCCGATCAGGTGGCGGTAGGCACTCAGATGTCCAGGTCGGCCATCCGCACCGCGGACGGAGGGAATCGAGCCCAGCGCCACTGTCGCAGGGTGCATGTCGGAGATCACCAGGTGACCGCCTGGACGCAGGACCCGGGCGAACTCCGCCATGACCGGCTTGAGCGTGCCGATGTGGGTCAGCGCCAGGGCGCACACGGCCAGGTCAACCCCGGCGTCGGCTATGGGGAGCTGATGCAGATCACCAAGCAGGAACTCGGCCTGCGGCACCCGAGTACGTGCGCGGGCGAGCATGTCGGGCGAGCGGTCCACGCCGATGACCCGGTGGCCACGCCCGGCCAGAAACTCGGTGTGGCGACCGGTCCCGCACGCGGCATCCAGAGCAACCCCCACGGGCAGCGAACCCGAGAGTGGCTTCGACTTGGCGGCGGTGTTCGCGGCCTGCGGTGACCCGCCCGACCGCGGCGATGCGGCGGGCCATGGCGAATGCCGAGGTCGGCGACGACGTGTACGGCGAGGACCCCGCGGTGCGCGAGCTCGAGGAGTACACCGCGGACCCGCTGGGGCACGAGTCGGCCCTGTTCGTGCCCCAGCGGCACGATGGGGAACTTCTGCGTGCTGCGCGCCAGCGCCCCGGTGGGCACCGAGATCCTCGCCGACGCCGACGCGCACATCGTCACCTACGAGCTCGGCGGGGTGCAGACCCGTACGCTCGCGGGCCTCGCCGACACAACATCCCTCGACGAGATCGCCGCGCAGCTGCGCGCGTTCCCGTCCGGGCAGACCTACCGCATGATCAGGACAAGCGTGCTCGCGATCGAGAACACCCGGGCGGGGCGGCCGGGTCTGGCCGATCGAGCGGCTGGAGCGGCTGCGTGCGCTCACCGACGCCGCCGGGGTCGTCCTGCACTGCGACGGCGCCCGGCTGTGGAATGCCGCGGTTGCGCTCGGTGTCCCGCCCCGCCGCCTCGGCGCGCTGTCCGGGAGCCTGTCGGTCTGCCTGTCCAAGGGGCTCGGTGCGCCCGTCGGCTCTCTCGTCGTCGGCTCCGCCGAGCATGTCGGACGGGCTCACGAATGGCCCAAGCGGCTCGGCGGCGGTATGCGGCAGGTCGGGATCGTGGCAGCCGGCGGGCTCCATGCCCTGCGGCATCACCTCGACCGACTCGCCGACGACCACCGCCGGGCCGCCGACCTCGCCGCCACGTTGGCTGCCGCGGCCCCGGGCCGGGTCGATCCGCAGGCCACCGAGTCCAACATGGTGCTCGTGCGCGTCCCCGACGGGCTGGAGTTCGCGACCCGCGCCGCCGCTGACGGGGTGCTGGCCAGCGCCGCCGGCCCGACGATGGTGCGGCTCGTCACCCACCTCGACGTCAACGACGCCGACATCCGCCGCGCCAGCGACGTCCTGACATGCCTGCTCGCCGCCCTGCTTTCCCCCGCCGGGCGAACCCTGCCTGACCCGGCACCACAACCCGGGCTGCGCGGACCAGCGCCGCGGCACCAGGACGCTCCCAGCAGGACGGTGGCCGACGCGGGTCGGCATCCCTCCCCGGCGGTCGCCAGGCTGCGGCAAGCCGGCCTATGTCGTTTTCGGGTCGGCTCCCGGCTGCGGGCTGTCGGGAGAGGGGTCGGGCTGTGCCGGTCGCGCCTCCGGGCGGTCCTGTCCGGAGCTGAGGTTCACCTCTGCGCCGCGGGCCGCGGCCAAGTCCGCATCCGTGGCGGTCCCGGTTCTCCCGGGTGACTCCTCCTCTCGGGAGGCGTTTTCGTCGCGCAGGGCGGACGCGATTCTCCCGCCGTCCTGCGACCGCCCGAAACCCGTCCGGCGGACCCAGGCTCTGCCCTCCGCGGCGATGCCCTCCAGCACGTGGATCGTGTGCTGAACACCGGCGGCATCCTGTGTCAGCCGGGCGACCGACTCCGTGCTCTCATCCACCCCGTGGGTCGTGTCCTCGTCCAGGCTCACCTCGGCCATCTGCATCCCGATCTTCGTGCCGTCCACCAGGACGAGTTCGAGCTTCTGCTCGTCACTGGCCGTCCGGTCGACCCGGATCGAAGCAACCACGTCAAAGCGGTAGTTCATCCGGTTCTGCTCCGTGAACACGCCGGTCTCGAAGTTCAGTCGGGAGACGAGGTTGCGAACTCCGTCGGCGGTGAGCAGAAAGACCGAGATCTGGTATTTGCGGAACCGCCACGGACCGCGAGGGACGCGGGCCGCCGTCTTGCCTTTCTCGGAGTTGGGGGGACCGCCTACCGGTGTCTCGATGAACGCGTGGGCGACGACGTCGCTGGCGGTGAGCCGATAGTGACGCAGTGCTCTGTCCAGGAGGAGTTTGCGATCGTGGTCAAGCCACTGGGCTAGCTCCGCGTCGCTGGGACGGTCGGCCAGCCGGGCCCGCCGCCGTTCGAATGCCGCCTGTCGTGCCGCGAGAACCTCGGCGTGCTGCGCCGTCTCGGCGGCCCGACGCCGGTGGTCGCCGTTCATGGCCAGCCAGGCACGTGCGTACCCGGTGGTGCCGGCCGACACGACGAGCACCGTTCCCACCGCCAGGAGGAGGTCGACGCCGGCCGCGGCGACCGTCGCCCACAGGCAGCCACCGACGACAGCGGTGATCCCGAGCGTTCCGCGGACGCTCACCCCGGGCGCGACCCGCAGCTCCCGGCGGAAGGAGACGCGTGCCTCGCCTCCCGACAGGCGCTTGAGATGGGTTGCCTCGTGACGCAGCAGCCAGGCGATCCGCTCGATACTGATGCGGGAGTAGGAGTACTGGCCGACGATCTCTCGGAGCAGGCTGAACCGGGCGTCGGCGGTCTGCCATAGCCACTGGTCGCTGGTCAGACCGTGAGGTCGATACGAGGCGACGTAGTACCGGAGCCTGCCTTCGACCTTGCGAGCAAACGCGCCGGGTGGGATCTCACTCCCGTCCTGCGTGTGATCGTAGGTCACGTTCCAGACGATTCCGCGCTGGAGGCCGAGCAGGCCGCCGACAAGGACGACGGCACACCCGAACAGCACCTCCAGGCGACCGTTGAGCGTGAGCTGTATCGCGAGATACACCGCCCAGGCCACGAGCGCCAGCCGCGAGATCTCGGCGCGCAGCCGGGTGTCGGCAGGAACTGTGGTCGGCCGTGCGCCGCGCGCCCGAGCCTCGATGGGCGGTGGTTCAAAGAACTTCCATACCCGGTCCTGACGCGCCCCGGCCTGCTGCCCACGGGCGGCGACGTCGATCGCGCGCCTCCACATCTGGTCCTCAAGGGGGCCCTCCAGGAACTGCTCCAGGTGACGGAGAATCATCCGGCGCTGGGTCCGGCCGAGTACGCTCCGGTCCAAGGCGTCGAGCTCCTTGAGCGCCAAGGCCATCTCGTCCTCGGTCGCCGTGACCGCGTTCAACAGCAGGAGCACAACGCGCAGCCCGTCGGTCCACGCGTCGTGGACGGCCGCGGGTGGGCCCGCCTGGAACTCCTTCAGCTGCCTGGTCTGCTCGGTTGTCAGCTCGTCCCGCGAACGCCCGCTCACCAGCGCCAACAGCCAGTGGAAGAGCATCCGGTCAGTTCTCGTCGGGCGCAGGACGGCCTCGTTCATGAGCTCCAGCGCTCGGGGCGGCATGTTGCCCTCCAGATGCAGGGCCCCGACCTCGAACCTCTCCTCCGGCGTCGCGCCGGGCGGGACCATGTACACCCGGACGTCACCGTGGACCGTCCCGGCCTGCGCGCCGACTGTGGAGGAGCCGCTGACCGAGTTGGTCGTCGACGACGGTGCGTCCCCGTCCCGAAACCCGGAGCCGTCGGTCACGACAGGCCTTGCGCGAGGGTGATGACAACGGCGATCCTCGCGGCGAGGTCGACTACGTCAATGACAAGGCCACGAACCTTCTTCAGCGACACCACCAGCGTGCGCCGGCTCTCCGGCGAGTTCGCCCGCAGGGCCTCGTCGGCGGCGGTGAGCTCGGCCTCGGCCGCCGCGAAGGTCGCCGCGTCCACGGCGCCGGCGGTGTGTGCCGTGGCCAACTGGGCGCGGAAACCGGCCAGCGCGGTCGGCAGGTCGACCGGTGTCCGCTCGGTGGGGGCGCCGACAGTGACGTCGCCGTGGACGACGCCGGCCTGCGCACCGACCCAGGTGTTGCTGCCCGACACGACGTTACGGATGTTGTGGGTCGGCTTCGGCATGGCGGATGTCCTCCCGGTGCTCGTCACGGCCTCGGCCCGTCCGAGGTCGGCGGACAGTTCCTCGGCCAGCGCGATGGCGAAGGAGGCCGCGTTCGCCACGGCCCGCGGCTGCCACTGCTGGCGGTCGGTCGACTCCTTGGTGCCGTCCGCGTGGTCGCTGATGCCGCGGACCACAACCACCGGCAGCGAGCTGTTCAGCTGGCCGGCCTGCGCGGCTCCGGCAGCCTCCATCTCGACGGCGAGCGCGTCGTTGTAGTGGACGTGCAGCCACCGGGCGAGCGCCGAGACGGTGGAGTTCAGCACCACCTCGCCGGCCGCGATCGGCCCGAAGTGCACCTGCGGGAGGGCCTCGGGCCCGGCCTGCTGCGGCACCCAGGACCGCGTCCGCTTCAGGTGATGGGCGATCTGCTCGGCACGGTGCGACATCGGCCAGGTGCGAGGCCGGCCCCAGTCGCCGTCGTCCTCGTTGGTGGCACCGTGAAAGGCATAGACCTGGCTGGCCACCACCACGTCGCCGAGCGCGATATGGCGATGCAGGGCGCCGGCCACGCCGACGAAAAGCAGCGCCGCCGGATCGAACTCGGCGATCGCGCGTTCGGCCAGCACCGCGGCTGACTGATTGCCCACGCCGACCAACGTCAGCGCCACCTGACACCGGCCGGCCGCGAGCCGGCCGACCTCGAACCGGGTGCCCTGCGGATGGCGGCGCAACCGCGGATTCACCAGGTGCTCGCGGACCGCCTGGTACTCGAGGTCGAGTGCGGTCAGGATGACGATCGGTCTGGTCCTTGCCATTGTCCTTACTCCCCGTTCCAGATGGACTTTTCTCCGGAAACTGCGGCTGCCCCTCAGCCCGGTCATGTGAGTCCGGACCTGCGACAGGGGCCGATGGATGGACGGCATCCGCGGACGGCGGCCTGACGGATACGGCGCACGGCCGCGGCCGCGGCGTCGTCAAGGTCAGTCGGCGGAAGAACTCCCAGCCTCGTTCGGCCGCCCGATCGGCGGTGACAGGACGGCGCTGGGGCCGGCTTTGAACAGGCGTGCCGGGCGCCCGACGAGGCTTCGTTGCTCTGCACCGGTGGGGACGAGGAATCCGTCCACCCTTTGGATCTTGCGATAGAAGTTCCTGGGGTCGAGCGGTATTCCCCATACCGCCTCGTAGACCGTCTGTAGCTCACCGATGGTGAATGTCGGGCCGCAGAACGCCGTGGCGAGCGAGGAGACCTCGAGTTTGCCTCGGGCCCGCTCGACCCCGTCGAGGACCAGCTGGCGATGATCGAAGGCCAGGTTCAGCTCGCCCGCGAGCACGCGGTCCGCCGGCAGCCAGGCCGCGTCGGCGGCGTCGGTGCCCGCGACCGGATCGGGCAGTCGAGGCGCGATGGCCAGGTATGCCACTGAGACGACCCGCCCGCGCGGATCCCGGCCGGGACGGCCGTACACCCCGAGCTGTTCCAGGTGCAGTTCCCCGGCGTCGAGGCCCGTCTCCTCCGCGAGCTCCCGGCGCGCCGCCGCGTCGAGATCCTCCTGGCTGTGCGCGAGAAATCCACCGGGGAGCGCGTGCGCCCCCCGGTATGGCTCTGTCCCACGCTCGATCAGGAGCACCCGCAGGCTCGCCGCCCGCAGCGTCAGAATCACCAGGTCGACGGCGATCGGGACAGCCGGCGGTTCCCAAGGAACATCGATCACGCTGCGAGACTAGCTTTTTGTCCGAATGACAGGAAAAATTGTCGGTTAGCCGACAGCTGCTCACACCTGCGCTACGACCCCTGATCGTCGGTGTCGGAGAAGGCTATGCTCCGCGATCTGTCCAATCGGGACGAGGATGCCTCACGGGGTAACCAGGGCTGCGGCGAGGTAGCACATCGGTCTTGATTGACTACGAAGCGTGGTGGCTCTGATAGCTTCCTCGCTGGGCTGGGGTCGGGTGTTGTGGTTTTGGCAATGCGTGGCCGGACACCGGCCGCATAGACCGGAGTAATCGTCCGCAAGTTCGTCGGCGGACGCCTGGCGCGATCGAGCTGGGGCTTGTGGCGTTCCTTCTGGTCCCGCTCGGCGGCGGTGGGGACGAGGGCCCACCAGGGGGCGTGCTCGGCGAGGATGCCGGCCTCGTCCCAGTCGGGGCGGACCCAGGGCGGGTTTCCGACCTGGAGGCCGAAGCCGCCGCGGGCGAAGACCTGGGGGAAGTCGAGCTCCCAGTGGAAGAAGCCCTGGCGGTCCGCGATCTCGGCGGCGACCCGCAGCCACGCGAAACGGCTGGTGGCCTCGGTGACCGGGGTCGCGTCCGCGAAACCGAGGTCGAGTGCCTCGGCGTCGTCGAGGCTGCGCCAGGAGAGGTCGTCGGCGAAGCTTCCCTGGCCAGCGCACGCTGATGCGGCGGTCGGAGCACAGCCTCAGATTGCTGCGCCCGCACCGTGAGGCATGTGCAACACGGGGACGGACTACAGGCCGGCGCGGATCTACCAGGAAGATCCTGGTCAGGAGCCTGAAGGCAATACAAGCACGATCGGGTCGTTGTCGACGTAGACCACCCGGGCGGCCGGGTCCACGCCCTGGACAACCTCGTGCAGATTCGGGCTGGTCGGAATACCCGTGCCGATGTCGAGGAACTGCCGGATGCCCGCCTCGGTGGCCAGGTGCCGCATCGCGCGGACCATGAACGCCCGGTTCTGGCGGGCGGCGTCCCGCAGGCTCGGAAAGACGGTGATGGCCTGCTCGGCGCCCTCCCGGTCGGCCGGGAAGTTGTCCTTTCCGCCGAGATAGTAGTCATACATGCGCGCGGAGTGCGGAACATCCGTCCGTAGCTGGACGGTCGGGATCTTCTCCACCAGCTTGTCCCAGCGGCGGATACCCGCCGGGTTGTCGCCCACTTCCCGTCCCTCCGCTCCGTCCGACCATCCACGGCGTTGCCCCCGCCGCCTTCGTGGAACGGCTGACCTGCGACGTCGGGGTCGTGCCGCGAGGATCGGTCCTATTGTGACCGAATTATGGTCGTTCGTCTGCGGAGCGTCTCGGTCGCGCGGCCGCCGCGCGCCGGCCGCGCGGGCGTCGGTTCCGCCGCAGCGGGCCGGGGGTACCGGCTTCCGCAGGTCGCGGGATCCGGTACCCCCGGGGGCGTGCCGGGAGCGGGAACCTAGAAGACGCGTCCGACGTCCTGGAGCACGATCTTGGCCATGCTGTGCTCGGCGAGGGCCGCGATCGTCATGGACGGGTTGCAGGCGCCGGTGGAGCCCGGGATCCGCGCGCCGTCGAGCACGTAGAGGCCCTTCTGGTCGATGACCCGGCCGTAGAGGTCGACCGCGGACCCCATGGGCACGCCGCCCAGGGCGTGCCAGGTCGAGTTCGCCTGGGCGTTCGTGTCGATCATGATGCCGCCGCCCACCTGGGCGATCTTCTGCATGCGCGCGGCGATCAGCGCCTGCAGCGCGGCGTCACCGCTGGACGGCCAGGTCAGGACGGCGTCGTCCTTCGCGGAGTCGTACGCCCAGGTGCCGGCGGGGTTCACGATCCCGAAGCCGACGACCGTCATCAGCTTGCCGGCGGTACTCGGAATGGGGGAGCCCGCGTGGATGATGGTGAGCGGGATCGAGCTGGTGGTGTCGCGACCGCCGACGCAGGCGGGACCACCCTGCTGGGTCCCGATGTCGCCGTTCATGCCGTTCCACAGGTAGATGCGGTCGCCGTTGTTTCCCCACTGGGTTCCGACGGCGTCCGGCAGGTTGGGGATCAGCCCCTTCGCCTTGGACTTCACCAGCAGGCGGGTCGTGCCGGCGGAACCCGCGTTGAGGAATACCGCGTCCGCGACGATGGTCTTCGTCTCCTGGACGATGCCGCCGGTGTTGATGCGGTCGACCGTCAGTACCCACTTCTTGTTCGCGTCGAGCGCGATGTCGCGGACGACGTGCAGCGTCTCGACGCGGACCCGGCCGGTCGCCTCCGCCGCCTTGAGGTAGGTGACGTCAATGGAGCGCTTACCGCCGTTGTTGACCCCGAAGGCGATGTCGCTGGTGGTGTAGGTCGGCTGGTACTGGCCGTTCAGCTCACCGCGCACGTACTGCCAGTCGATCGGCAGGGGAACCTGGAACGGCTCCAGGCCCGCGCCCGGAGCGACGTCCCGGAAGAGCCGGGAGGACTTGTACGGGTCGCTGTTCAGGATGTCGCTGGGAATCGTGGAGACTCCCAGCATGCTGGCCACCAGCGGATACGCCCACAGGTTCAGCTCGTCGTAGAGGTTCGCGGCCACCGGGATCGACGCGGCGAAGTTCGCCTTCGAGGGCTTCAGCGTCATGCCGTGGTACATGAGGGAGCCGCCGCCGACGGCCGCCCCGCAGTTCACCGTGATTCCGTTGCCGGGAATGCTCTCGATCACCCCGGTGTAGGGCTCCCACGTCTTCACGACGCCGCCGACCGTGGCGTGGTCGGTCAGCCAGGCGGAGCGGTTGTCGATGTTGGCGAAGCGGCAGAACGTCGTTGCGTTCGGCCCGGTGGGCCACCGTAGCCCGCGCTCCAGGACCAGCGTCGACACGCCGACCTGGGCCAGCCGCAGCGCGGTCACGCCGCCGCCGAAGCCGCTTCCGATGACAACGGCCCGCTCCCGCTGCACAGTGGCCGGCACGGGGGTGGCGGCCCGGGCCCGGGTGGCACCCGGTCCCGCGGTGAAACCGCCGACCGCGGCGGCGCCGATCGCCGCCGTGCCGATTAAGTGCCGGCGGTTGAGGCCGGGGGTGGATTCGACGGCGTCGGGCGTGTTTTCGGGCATGGTGGACTCCAGAGTTGAATCGCGGGCATGACGCGCATCCTTCGGTCGCGAGCGGGTGGACGAGGGTCCACTGGCCCGCGGGGGTGCGCCGACGTAAGTCACGAAATCCGGGCGGACGCAGGCAGGGTCAATTGCCGGGGGGTGCGTCCGCCGCAGGAGAGAATTCAGACGCTCTGGTGGCTTGTGCGGTCCTGCCTGGCGCGAGCGGGGAAATGTCCCGCTCTGGGCGTCACCCAGCATCGTTAGTAACGGCTCACGTGTCAATAGACAGATGTGTGCCCGTATGGTCGCCTCTTTTGAGAATAGGGCGCCTTGTTTCCCGCGGGGATTCCTGATCGGGGCGACCTGTTTGTCGTATGCGCAGTTCACGCTGCGCCGGCATCGCGGCCGCCGTGGCCTGGGGGCGCGCGAGAAGGGCCGCCTCATGCGCGAGCGCCGGACTGGAACAGTCCGGCGCTCGGTGGTTCGTATGAAGGTGGAGTGTGCGAAGGTGCCGTGCGAGGGCGCTGGGCTTGGGCTTGGTGGGCGGCCTCGGCCTATGCCTCGGGCAGCCGGCGCAGCACGTTGTGGTCGGTGTGGGCGACCGGCTCGGACACCCGCGCGTGGTCGATCGTGGTGGTGGAGTCGTAGGTGAAGCTGCCGTCCGGGGCGACGGAGATGGTCACCTCGTAGAGAGTGGTGTTCGCGGCGCGCGCGAGGTACGGGTTGGACAGGATGCCGTACACCGTCGAGCCGACCTCC
The DNA here is from genome assembly GCF_023242985.1 of Frankia sp. Mgl5. NCBI lineage: Bacteria > Bacillati > Actinomycetota > Actinomycetes > Frankiales > Frankiaceae > Frankia > Frankia sp. Mgl5. The sequence continues at coordinate 10,040 of NZ_JALKFY010000005.1, forward strand.
GCGCGCAGCGTGTAGGTGGTCGCGTCCGGCGCGACGGTGCCGCCGGCGATCAACACCTGGCCGCGGGGAACCATGAAGCAGCGCATCACATGCCCGAGCTCGGCGTCCCACAGCCAGTAGCCGATCTCGGTGTGGAACGGGTTCTCCTCGCCGGCCCGCCAGGCGGCCATGTGGTAGTCCAGGCCGTAGAGATGCTGCGTGCCGTTGTCCACCGGGCCGAACGGCTTGAAGGTGACCCGCTCGCGGAAGGGGGTCGTGATCATCGAGCCCTCGGTGTTCCCGAAGGCGACGTCCACCCCCTGGTCGCCCTCCCACTCACCGGCCAGCGCCGCCAACGGACCGAACTCCGGGCCAACCTTTTCCGCCACCGCTGAGTCCTCCTCGACCGGCCATGATCTCGAGCCGGCCTGATACCGGATCGTCCCGAGATTACCTATTGACGCCGAGTGCCCCGTTTGCTGAACGTACGTCCCGGCGAGCGCCCGCGGCCCGCCGGCGGGACGTCCGTCCTGCTCATGAAGCCGGCCCCGGCCGGGTGGGACGGGGTGGATGACGGTGCGTCATCGCCTCCTTCCGTCCGGTTGGCCTCCGGTGGGGAGCCGCCGGCCCTCGAGGCGCCGGGCCATCGCCCGGCCGCCGGGAGACGAACGGCAGGCGCCCGCCGTCCCCGGAGGGGATGTCCGTACCGGGGAACTGCGTCACCCCGCCGCCCACACTGGAGATGAGGCAGTTCCCGCTCGACGCTCCGGTCACGAGCGCGTTTCGCGGCAGGGCACGACTGGCGGAGCGAGCGTCGTCCTGCACGTGCCGCCCTGGCTCGTCAGGCGGCGGCGACGGCCACCTCGGTCGACTTGACCAGGGCGGTCACGGCGGTGCCCGCGGCCAGGCCGAGCTCGGTCGCGGCAGCGAGGGTGATCGCCGCGGTGAGCTCGCCGCCCTGCTCGAGGGTGACATGTGCCACGGCCATGGCGCCGCCGGTCTCGATGCTCGAGACGGTGCCGCGCAGCTGGTTGCGGATGCTCAGGCCGTCCACGTTGCCGGTGGCCAGCGAGATCTCGGTGGACTTGATCAGGACGTCGACCCCCGAGCCCTCCTTGAGGCCGAGGTCGTCGACGGCGTCGAGTGTCACCGCCGCGGTCAGGCTCTGCCCGCCGGGCAGCGTGATCAGTACCGTGCTCATCACCGCCCCCCGGGTGATCTCGCTTACGGTTCCGGTCAGCTGGTTGCGGATGCTCAGGCTCACTGGCCACCTCGTCGTGTCGAAAGCATGACTGGCCGGGCGCCGAGCGGCACCCGAGAGCCCTTCCTACCCATTCACTCGCCGGAACGCACTCGTCGTGACCGCGGGTCACCTGTCTGCGGCAGATTCACGAATGTGAGCGGTGAGGTACTGGTACGTGCTACCGGCGGTGTGGATACAGGTGGGTGTACCCGCAGCCGCCTTTGCTGATTGGCACGCCTTGATCACCCCGCGAACACGGCTATCCGGCTCGGGTGACTCCGCTGTTGCGGCACGGGATCTTCCCCGTTCAAAGCGATACCGGCCGGCCGCGGGCCGGGATTCGGGCGCCGCGCCCGGTGTCCCGTGCGACGCCCGGCCGCCACCGACCGTGGTCGGCGCCCGACTCCGTGAGTCATCACGGCCCGCGGCTGGTGTGGGTCACGGCGACATTCCGTGGGCGGCGGTGGGTGCCGCCCCCGGCCGGCCCTGCCGGGCCACGGGCCCGTCCACCGCGGTGATCCGGTTGCCGGGACCGTCGCTCCGCCGCCAGATCGTTTCCCGTGCGGGTACGTCGGGAATGTGCATATGCTGCCCCTACCCGGGGGCTGTGCGCCTTCGGGCGACCCGCTGATCGCCGGCGCCCGGCGCACGATCCGCACGATGTGGAGGGCCGGATCCCGTTGCTCGTCCCTCGTCCCGGCCGTGCGCTGGTCCGCGGCCCACGCGATCGGCGGAACCCGGCCACCTGCGTTCGCGGAGTCCCGGGGCGAGGTGACACCGGTGCGGTCCGTCGAAGACGTCCGATGCCGAGCTGAGCGCCGTGGCCTCCGCCGGCCGACATCCGGATGATTTTCAGTGACCTGTCCGTGGCCGGTCACCATGCTAGGAGTGTTCTGATGGCACAGATTCCCTTTGCTCCCGACGTGTTCACCTGGCCCGCGGAGAAACCACAGTTGATCGGCGCCCGCTGCCGCAGCTGCGCGGCGGTCACGTTCCCCGCGCAGGATTCCTGCCCGCGCTGCGGCAAGCTCGAGATGGAGCAGCGCCTGCTGCCGCGCGAGGGCACCCTGTGGACGTGGACCACCCAGGAGTTCCTGCCCAAGGAGCCCTACGCCAGCGGTGAGACGCCCGAGACCTTCAAGCCGTTCGCGGTGGGCCTCGTGCAGCTCGGGGACGACGTCCGCGTCGAGGGCCGCCTGACCGTCAGCAAGCCCGACGAGATCAGGTTCGGGATGGGGCTCGAGCTGGTGATCTACCCGTTCCGCACCGACGAGGACGGTACCCAGGTCATGTCGTACGCGTTCGCGCCGTCCGAGGGAGGAAACTGACATGGAGGACGTCGCGATCATCGGGGTGGGTATCCACCCCTTCGGGCGCTTCGGCAACAAGTCCGCGATCCAGATGGGCGCCGAGGCCGTCCGCTCCGCGCTCACCGACGCCGGCCTGGAGTGGAAGCAGGTCCAGTTCGCCTTCGGCGGGAGCTGTGAGGTGGACAACCCCGATGCGGTCGTGGGCCTGCTCGGCCTCACCGGCATCCCGTTCATGGACGTCTACAACGGCTGCGCGACGGCCGCGACCGCGCTCGAGCTGACCGCCGACGCGATCCGGTACGGCAAGTACGACATCGGCCTCGCGGTCGGCATGGACAAGCACGCCTTCGGTGCCTTCACGGCCGATCCCGTCCACTACAGCGCCCCGCCGTGGTACGGCGACATCGGTCACTTCCTGACGACGAAGTTCTTCGGGATGAAGATCAACCGCTACATGCACGACCACGGGATCTCGCACCGCACGCTGGCCCGGGTGGCGGCGAAGAACTACCGCAACGGCGTGCTGAACCCCAACGCCTTCCGTCGCAAGGCGCTGACGGAGGACGAGATCCTCACCTCCCAGATGCTCAACTACCCGCTGACGAAGTACATGTTCTGCAGCCCGGACGAGGGCGCCGCGGCGATCATCCTGTGCCGCGCCGACATCGCCCGCCAGTACACGTCCAACCCCATCTACCTGCGGGCGAGCACGCTGCGGACCAGGACGTACGGCGCGCACGAGGTGCACAGCTCCTGGGCCGCGGTGGAGCATGCCGAGGCCCCCACGGTGTTCGCGTCGAAGGCGGCCTACGAGACCGCGGGCATCGGGCCGGAGGACGTCGACGTCATCCAGGTCCAGGACACCGACTCCGGTGCCGAGATCATGCACATGGCGGAGAACGGCTTCTGTGCCGACGGCGACCAGGAGAAGCTGCTCGCGGAGGGCGCCACCGAGATCGGCGGCCGGCTGCCGGTCAACACCGACGGCGGGCTGATCGCCAACGGCGAGCCCGTCGGCGCCTCGGGCCTGCGCCAGATCCACGAGCTGGTCCTGCAGCTGCGCGGGCAGGCCGGCGACCGGCAGGTCCCCGGCAACCCGCGGGTCGGCTACGCCCAGCTCTACGGCGCTCCCGGCACGGCCGGCGTCTCGATCGTGACCACCTGACCGCGCCCGTCTGACCGGCGCCCGCGGACGCCCGTCCGGCCCCGTGCCTCCCTGACCGGAGGCGCGGGGCCGTCCTCGTCCCGCCCCCGCGGGACCGCGGTCGGGCGGTTGCCGGCCGCCGGGATGCGCCTGGTCAGGCCGGGCGTCGCAGGCGCAGGGCGTTCTCGGCCCGGAAGCCCACCTGCCCGTTCGGTCGCGACATCGGCGCCTCGTACATCTCCCGCAGCTCCACCGCCCAGCCGCCGGTGGCCGCGCCCAGCTCGGCGAGGACGTCGTCGGGAGTGGCGAGCCTGGTGTGGGGCTTCTTCCTCGGCTCCCAGGACGGGGCGCCGGCGTGCCCGACCACCAGCAGCGTCCCGCCAGGGGCCACCCGGCCGGCGCTGGCGCGGAGCACCTCCGTGCGCGGCATGCCGACCGGCGAGTGCAGGAACAGGGCGAGGACGAGGTCGAAGGTCCCGTCGGGGACGCCGTCGGCCAGGTCCTCGCACCGCCAGGTGATGCGCTCGTCGACGCCGGCGGTCGCCGCGGCGCCGGCGGCCCGGGCCAGCGCGGTGGGGGAGACGTCGACCGCGGTGACCCGCCAGCCCCGGGCGGCGAGCCAGACGGCGTCACCGCCCTCGCCGCACCCCAGGTCCAGCGCCGTTCCCGGCGCCAGCGCGCCGACCTCCCGGACGAGCAGCTCGTTGGGGTCCCCGGTCCACATCCGGTCGGTGTGCCGGTAGCGGTTCTCCCAGAACCGGCCGCACCCGCCCGGAGAAGGTGTCGTGCCTGCTGTGCCGTCAGCCGTCGTTCCTGCCACGCCCCATGGTCACGGGTGCGGCGCGTGGGGCGGACCTGTCGCGAGTCCCACGCCGCCGTTCCCTTCGTCCTCCCGAGACCAGGTCAAGATGGTCAACAATCAAGACATCCGATGGGGTTACGGCGTCAAGTCGTTTGGTGTCGTGGGGTTCGAGGTGCGGTGGGCTGGTCGGGTCTCAGTCCCGGCGGGCGGCGAGGAAGAGGAAGCGTGGCTGGGTGGTGAGGAGCTTCCATGCCCGAGGATCTCGGTTGCGGACCTCGGGGAGGGGTTGGGGTTCGCTGAGTCGGGTGAGGGTGAACCCGGTGTTGGTCAGGGCGTCGAGGATCGCGTACAGGGGACGCCGCCAGAACCGCATCGTCACGGTCGTGTCGTCGAACGTCCACGGTTCGCTCCACTGCTCGTGCGCGAAGTAGTTCTCGCTGCCGGACAGGGTGTAGTCCAGGAACGGGTGGTGGGTCGACATGACGAACGTGCCCCCGGGGCGCAGCACCCGGTGGAACTCCCGCAACGTTGGTGTCCAGTCCTGGAGGTAGTGCATCACCAGGCTGGCGAGGACGACGTCGACATCCGCGTCGGATAGCGGCAGGGGATCACCGAGATCGGCCAGGTGCAGGGGCACGTCCGGTCCGAGCCGATGGTGGGCGATCTTCAGGAGGGCGGCGCTGTTGTCGAGTCCGATGACGCTGGCGCCACGGTTCAGTAGCTCGGCGGCATGGGCGCCCGAGCCGCACCCGGCGTCGAGTACCCGCTGCCCGGAGATCTCTGGCAGGAGCGCGAGGATCGCGGGCCGTTCGTAGCAGGCGTTCCACACGTTCGACTCGTTGTGAGCCGCGTACTCGGCGGCGGCCTCCTCGTAGGGATTCGGCGGTGGTGAGGTCTCCATGGGACTGGATGCTCCCAAACGGTGTCCTCGTGGACGGGGGGTCCACCCGTGTGATCAAGCGGCGTCCTCCATCCGCGGCGGCGGGAAGGCCCGCTGTTCGTCGTAGGGCTGGCCGGTGGCCAGGCAGTGGTGCAGGGCGCTGAGGAGCCGGTTGAACAGATGGCGGCTGGCGGGATTGTGTCGGTCGCCACCGGCACGACGGCGGTCGTAGTGGGCGCGAGCACCGGCGGAGCTGGTGAGGGCACCGAAGGCCCACAGATGCCCGGTGGCGGCCAGCCGCTGGTTCTTGACCCGACGGTGGACGACGGTGCGGCTGCGGCCGGAGGCGCGGGTGACGGGGGAAGAGCCGGCGTAGGCCTTGAGGTTGCGGGCGTCGGGGAAGCGGGTGCGGTCGTCGCCGATCTCGGCGAGGACCCGGGCGCCGAGGAGGTCCCCGAGGCCGGGGAAGCTGGTGATGACCTGGTGGTCGGGGTGGGCGGCGAACGCTTCGCGGGTGGCGTCGGCGAGGTCGTCGGCGGCGCGGCAGGCCGCGTCCAGGATGCCCAGCAGCGCGGACGCCTGGCTGCCGAAGGCCTCCTCCACCGCGGGCGGCTGGCGCAGCGCCGGGGCCCGCAGCCCGGTCCGGATGGTCTCCACCGAGGCGTCGATCCCGCGCTTGCGGCCGGCGCGGCGCAGGGCAGCGGCCAGCCGCGGTCGCGAGCAGCCGGCGGCCGCCGCCGGGGTCGGTGCGACGGCCAGGACCGCACGGGCCACGGGGTCGGCGACCCCGGAGGGCTTGCCGGCGAACAGGCTCAGGAAGGCTGGGTAGTACTCGCGCAGCAGGGAGCGCAGTTCGTTGGCGAGGCGGGTGCGGTGCCAGACCGCGTCCTGCTGGGCCCGGGCCAGCACCCCCACTGCCTGGGCCGTCTCGCTGTCGGCGGGCAGGGTCCGATGGGCGGCGGCGTCGGTGCGCAGGATGTTCGCGAGCATGACCGCGTCGGCGTGGTCGGACTTGGCCCGGGCCACGGAGTGGCGTTCGCGGTAGCGGGCCGCGGCCATCGGGTTGATCGCATACACCGGCCGTCCTGTCGCTCGCAGGGCTGCGACGAGCAGCCCGCGCGGCGTTTCCAGCGCCACCGGCATCGGGCTGTCGGGGTTGTCGCCGGCGGCGCCGAGCATCTCCAGGAGCCGGGCGAACCCGGCGGCGTCGTCGCTGATCCGCGCCCGTGAGACCAGCGTGCCGGTCTCGTCGACCAGGGCGACGTCGTGGTGGCGTTCAGACCAATCGATCCCGCAGAACACCTTCACCCCGTGCCTCTCCCTTCTCATTCGGCGGCCAGGCCCTGGCCCTGGGCAGGGCACGCGGCACTCTCATGGCAGCGCTCGGGGCGCGACATCCGATGAGCCGTTCGTGACCCCAGCGACCCGCACGGCCCCCGGTCTTCGACTTGAGAGCTCGATAGGGCTCTGATCTGCACGAACAGGGGGCAATCCGTACGGGCGGGCTCGGACCACGAGCACCAGACCACACCGCCCGACAGCCCCATACAGGCACCCTGGCGGTGGGAACGGGGACCGGCCCGGTAGGCACGGCGCGCGGTCTTGCTTGAGGCCTCGATCGGTCCTGATAGGCACAGGCGTCAGGCCGCCGGAACCGGTCCCCGTTCAGGACCCATGAGATAGTCAACAACGTTGACGCCGCTGGGTCGGCATTCACGATCATGAACTGGTGATTTCGAACCGGGGCGGACTCGGCGTCCGCTCAGGAGACGCACGAGGTTCTGAGCCGCGCCTCAGGTGTCGCGGATCCCGCCCAGGCTCGGGCCGCCGTCGACGGCGAGGGTCTGCCCGGTGATGTAGGACGCCGCGTCGCTGGCGAAGAAGAGGATCGCGTTCGCGACCTCCGCGGGCGTGCCCGGCCGGCCCAGCGGGGTGGCCGTGCTGAACTCGGACGTGTCGATGCCGGCGACGCGCCACGCCTCGACCGCGCGCTCGGAGGCTACCGGCCCGACGGCGAGGCAGTTGGCGCGCACCCCGTAGCGCCCCCACTCGGCCGCGGTGACCGTCGTGAACATCTGCAGCGCGGCCTTCGACGAGGCGTAGTGCGCACCGCCCCGGACCCCGTGCAGGCCGGCGTCCGAGGAGATGTTGACGATCGCGCCCGAGCGCTGCGCCACCAGGTGACGGCCGGCCTCCCGGGTGCAGAAGTAGGCCGCCCGCACGTTGAGGTCGAAGCTGGCGTCCCAGGCCCTGGTCGGCAGCGAGGAGAGCGGGCCCATGCGGGTGCCGCCGGCGTTGTTGACCAGCACGTCGATCCGGCCGAGCTCCTCGACGGTGCGCCGCACCAGCCGGATCACCTGTTGCTCGTCCTTGACGTCCGTCGGCACGGGCAGGCAGCGGCGGCCGGTGGCGGCCCGGATGTCCGCCGCGGTCCGCTCCAGGTCGTCGACGGTGCGCGCGGCGATCGCCACGTCGGCGCCGTGGGCGGCGAGCAACCGCGCCGCCGCCGCCCCGATGCCCGTCCCGCCGCCGGTGACAACGGCCACCCGGCCGGTCAGGTCCAGCAGGTCGGTCGTCGGTGTGGTCACGCGTTGTCGCCGGGGGTGCGCATCCGTCTGGTCTCCTTCACCGGTGGGCGGACGAGGCCGGATCGCCCGTGCCGCCCGCGCCGCCCGTGCTCCCGGGCTGTGCCGGGGGCCGCCGCGGCTCGTCGTGGGGGATCCCCGTGGGGTCGCGCAACTGGAGCGCGTTCACGAACAGCCTGGTGATCTGCGCTACGCCGACGTCGAAGTCGCACACGGGCTGGCCCTGCACGAGCCACTGCTCGGCGAAGCGCCACATCATCGCGCCGAGAGCGGCCGAGGCGACGGCCGGGTCGAGGTCGGGGTCGGCGAGCCGGTGGCGCTGGAGCTGCTCGATGGAGTGGGTGACGTCGTCCGAGTGGCGGCCGAACAGCTGGGTCCAGACGGTGTAGACCTGCTCGTCGTGCCGGGAGACCTGCTCGATCACGCTCATGATCCGCGCCTCGGCGCGGTACGCCTCGAAGTGGACCCGGATCGCCTCGGTCAGCCGCTCGTGCGGCGACATGCTCGAGTTGCGGGCGAGGATGATCGCCATCCCGGCGCTGAGGGCGGCGTCGATGACCGCCGCCACCTCCCGGAAGATCTGGTCCTTCGAGTCGAAGTAGTGGTAGAAGGACCCGTGCGACACGCTGGCGCGCTCGGCGATGTCCGCCACCCGCGTGTCGTGGTAGCCCTTCTCCTCGAAGACCGCCTTGGCGGCCTCGACGAGGCGCGCCCTGGTCTCGGCTCCGCGGCGCGAGCGGGGGCCGCCGCCACCGTCGGGACGGCTGTCGGCGGCGGCACCGGCGCCGGCCGTAGCGCCAGGACCGACGCCGGCTCCGCCACGGGCACCGGCTCCAGGACCGGCGCCGGCACCGGTCCTGGTCACGCCCGCGTCCCGGGTGGGCGGCGCGAGGTCATCGCCAGAACCCGGCGGTCGTCTCGTAGGCCCGGCGGGCGAACTCGGGGACGGGCAGCTCACGCAGCTCGGCGTTGAGCACCTCGACGCTGACCAGGCCCGACCAGCCCCGGTCGAGCAGGGTGGCGGCGAACCGCTCGAGGTCGAAGATCCCCTCGCCGGGCATGGCGCGGCGGTGCATCGTCTCCTTGATCCCGTTCGGCGAGATCGGCGGGAGCGCGTCGTCGAACTGGATGTAGGCGATGCGGTCCAGGGGCACCTGCTCGAGCTGCTCCCAGGTGCTCTCCCCGTTGAAGAAGTGCCACGTGTCGATCAGCACGCCCGCGCGGTCGGGGCCGGCGGCCTCCACGATGTCCACGGCGGTGGCGATCGACTTCGTGCCGCCCAGCGGGCTGAACTCCACCGCCATCCCGGCACCGGCGGCGGCGAACAGCGCGGCGCACCGGGCGATCAACGGGCCGCTCCGCTCGTCGAGCCCCACCCGGAAGCCGGTCAGGACCCACCGGGCGTTCACCGCGGCCGCGGCCTTCGCGACCCGGCGAGCCTGGTCGATCGTGGCCTGCTCGTCGTCGGTCACGATCAGGGCCAGGATCTCGTGGCAGCGCAGGCCCGCCGCGGCGAGGACGGCCGCTCCGGCCGCGTCGGCGTTGGCCTCGGCGAGCCCGACCGACCCGAACCCGGCGCCCGCGGCCGCCGCCACGAGGCCGGCTGTGTCGACGTCCCAGCGCGAGTCGGGTGTCAGCGCCAGCTCGACTCTCGGTTTCGATGTCATCGCCCGTCCCGTCCTGGTGCGCCGACGGCGCGACCGGGGGGCGGCGCCGCAGTGTGTCCGCCGGATGACGGCTCTTCCGAGCCGACGTTCAAAGTTGACGTCAGTGTAAACATGTGACGCGGGCAACCCGCAAGACCCCCTGCCCCCCGTGCCCGCCCGGCCCGTCCGCCGGAGCCCCTCGTTGGAGGTGGGACGAGTGCCGTCCGGCCTGACCTGACATCGGAGAGGAAACGCTCACTTTGAATGATGGGTGGAAGTTCGCGTGCCGAGTCGCGGGCCCTGTCGGGGCCGTGCGCGACGCCGGGCGGTGCGCTACGGGCGACGTCGACCACTATCGGCGGCTAACGGTCGACCGTCGCGCGCGAAATTGCTATAAGGGTTAGTCCGGGGCGCGGCGGTCGCGTATACGCGCGTTGACAGTCGCGCGGGCCGGTCCGTACAGTACAGTTCGTCGCGGGACGGGTAATCCGGAAAATCGTCGGCGAAAAATTGCGGGCGAAAATCGGGCAGACAGATCAGGCGGAGATGTGACGCGAATTCAGCAGCGCGGGCTTTATTTCGAGGAGCTGCAGACCGGCGCGATCTACGTGCACAGCCCGGGCCGTACCCTCGGCGAGGCGGACAACACTTTGTTCTCCACCCTCACGATGAACCCGCAGAGCCTGCATCTCGACGCCGCCGCGAGCGCGTCGACGGAATTCGGTGAGCGGCTCGTGAACAGCATGATGACCCTGTCGGTCATGGTCGGGCTGAGCGTCCCGCAGCTGACACAGGGCACGACGGTGGCGAACCTCGGCTTCGGTGCCATCAGCTTCCCGGCGCCCGTCCTCGCCGGCGACACCATCTACGCCGAGACCGAGGTCGTGTCGAAGCGGGATTCCCGCTCCCGGCCGGCGAACGGCATCGTCGTCCTCGTGCACCGGGCCCGCAACCAGCGCGGTGTGCTCGTGGCGCAGGCCGAGCGGACCGCGCTGATGCTGCGCCTGCCGGCCGGTGAGGGCGCCGGCGGGGAGCCTGCCGGCCCGGACGCCGGCTGACGTATCCGGTGGTCGAGGGTTCTGCCAGGAGTTTCAAGGTGGGAGACAGCGTGACCGACTGGGCACTGGGATCATCGCTTCTGTTCTGCCCGGCGGACCGGCCGGACCGGTACGAGAAGGCCCTGGCGGCCGCGGACACCGTGATCCTCGATCTCGAGGACGCGGTGGCGCCCGCGCGGCGCCCCGAGGCCCGCACGGCGCTCGTCGAGCACCCCGTGGACCCGGCGCGCGTGATCGTCCGGGTGAACCCGCGGTCGACCGCCGACTACGACGAGGACATCCGTGCCCTCGCCCGTACCGAGTACCGCACGATCATGCTGGCGAAGACCGAGGACGTCCGCGAGGTCGAGGAAGCGGACCCCTACCGGGTGGTCGCGCTGTGCGAGACGGCGCGCGGGGTTCTCGCCAGCGCCGAGGTGGTGCGCGCGCGGAACCTGGCGGGCGTGATGTGGGGCGCGGAGGATTTGATGGCGTCGCTCGGCGGCAGCTCGAGCCGGCTGCCCGACGGGCGGTACCGCGACGTCGCGCGGCACGCCAAGTCCACCGTCCTGCTGCACGCCGCCGCCTCCGGCGTGCCGGCGATCGACACGGTCTTCCTGGACGTCGCCGACGTCGCCGGCCTTGCCGCGGAGGCCGACGAGGCCGTCGCGTCCGGCTTCGTGGCCAAGGCGTGCATCCATCCCTCGCAGGCGGCCGTCGTCCGCCGGGCGTTCCAGCCGTCCGACGAGGACGTCGCCTGGGCCCGGCGGGTGGTGAAGGGCAGCGAGGGCAGTGCCGTCTTCCTGCTCGACGGCCAGATGATCGACGCGCCGCTGGTCGCGCAGGCCCGCCAGATCCTGCGCCGGGCGGACGCCTAGCCGGGCGGACGCCTGCCCGCCAGATTCTCCGCCCGCCGGATCGTGCGCGGGGCGGGCGTCTGACTGGTACGGCACTCCCCCGGCCGGGCGCCGGGGGAGGGGGCGCTGCGCGCCCCGCCCCCCGGCTGCCGGGGTGTCAGCGGTTCGCGGGGAAGACCAGGTCGACGGCGGTGGGGGTCGACTCGGGCCACCTCGAGGTGACGACCTTCGGCCGGGTGTAGAAGCGGATTCCCTCCGGGCCGTAGATCGGGGCGTCCCCGAAGATGGACGCCTTCCAGCCGCCGAACGAGTGCCAGGCGACCGGCACCGGGATCGGCACGTTGATCCCGATCATGCCGACGTCGACCTGGCGGGTGAAGCGGCGGGCGGCGCCGCCGTCCCGGGTGAACAGCGCCACGCCGTTGCCGTACTGGTTGCTGTTGATCAGCTCGATGGCCTCGTCGTAGCTGTCCACCCGCACCACGCTCAGGACCGGGCCGAAGATCTCGTCGTCGTAGACGCGCATGCCCGGCTTGACGCCGTCGAGCAGCGAGCAGCCGACGAAGTAGCCCTCGTCGCGGCCGGCGGAGCCGTCGACGACGACGCGGGCGCCCTCGTCGGTCGCGCCCTGGACGTAGGACCGGACCCGGTCGCGGTGCTCGGCGGTGATCAGCGGGCCCATCTGGGACGCCTCGTCGGAGGCCGGGCCGACGACCACGTCGGGGATGCGCGCCGCGATCGCGTCGACCAGCGGGTCGGCGACCGCGCCGACCGCGACCACGACCGAGATCGCCATGCAGCGCTCACCGGCGGACCCGTAACCGGCCGAGATGGCGGCGTTCGCGGCCGACTCGATGTCGGCGTCGGACAGCACGACCATGTGGTTCTTCGCGCCGCCGAGGGCCTGCACCCGCTTGCCGGCGGCGGTGCCCGTCTCGTAGATGGAGCGGGCCACCGGGGTGCTGCCGACGAACGAGATGGCGTCCACCCCGGGGTGGGTGAGCAGGGCGCGCACCGCCTCGGCGTCGCCCTGCAGGACGTTGAACACGCCGTCGGGGAAGCCGGCCCGGGTGACCAGGTCGGCCAGGATCAGCGAGGCCGACGGGTCCTTCTCCGACGGCTTCAGGATGAAGGTGTTACCGGTCGCCACCGCGTTGGCCAGCATCCACAGCGGCACCATGACCGGGAAGTTGAACGGGGTGATGCCCGCGACCACGCCGACCGGGTGCAGTTCGGTGTGGACGTCGACGCCCCGGGAGACCTCCGAGCTGTGTGAGCCCTTCAGCAGGTGGGGGATGCCGCAGGCGAACTCGACGCACTCGATGCCGCGGGCGACCTCGCCGAGCGCGTCGGAGTGCACCTTGCCGTGCTCGGCGGCGACGGCCGCGGCGAGCTCGTCACGGCTGGCGTCGAGCAGCTCGCGCAGCCGGAACAGCAGCGTCGCGCGGTTGCTGAGCGAGGACGCGCCCCAGCTCACGGCGGCCTCCCGGGCGACGCGCACGACGTCGTCGACCTCCGAGGTGGAGGCGAGGGTGACCTCCCCGGTCTGCACTGCGCGGGCCGGGTCGAAGACGCGGCCGACGCGACCGGAGGCCGAGGGGGCGGACTTGCCATTGATCCAGTGCCCGATCGTCTTCACGCGTTCCTACTCCTGACTCGCATCCTGCTCGGATGGCCGATTGTGGCGTGGACATGACGCACCGGGACGATCGGGGCAGGTCCCCCGGTCGCCCCGGACGGTGGATCAGAGGCGGTACAGCCTGCGGGCGTTCTCTCCCAGGATCTTCGCCCGGGCCTGCGGAGACAACGTGGCCAGCTTCGGCTCGACGGTGCCCAGCGGGTCAGGGTAGAGGCAGGTCGGGTGGGGGAAGTCCGTCTCGAAGAGGATGTTGTCCTCGCCGACCGCGTCGATCAGTGCCGGGAGCTTGTTCCGGTTCTTCTCGAACCAGAACGTGGCGTAGATGTTGCTCCGGAAGTACTCGGACGGCGGCTTGCGCATCCGGCCGAGCTCCTCGGGAGCGTTCTCGGACATCTCGTAGTCCAACGCCTCGAGGATGAACGGGATCCAGCCGACACCGCTCTCCACCGACACCGTCTTCAGGTCGGGGTGCCGGTCGAAGATCCCGGAGAGGATCAGATTCGTCACCACCCGTGCGTTCCCGATGAACAGCAGTGTGCCGCCGATGGCGAGCTTGGTGTTGTTGTCGTGTGACGGCCACGGGTACTTACCGTAGAACGTCATCGTGGTCACGCTGGCCCCGATGTGGAAGTGGACCGGCAGTTGCAGTTCGGTGCACACCTCCCAGAACGGGTCCCAGGCCGGGTTGGCGAGGTCGGGGGCGCCCAGGTCCTGCGGGTCCGAGGTCATGTTGACCCCGCGTGCGCCGAGGGCGTGGACCCGGCGGGCCTCGGCGACGCACAGGTCGACGTCCCAGGCCGGCATGAGGGGCAGGGGTAACAACCGGTTCCCCGAGTCGCTCTGGATCTCGGCCATGGCGTCGTTGTAGATCTCGACCGAGAGCCGGGTCAGCGCGGGGTCACTGGCCGCACCCAGGTCCTGGCCGCCGAGGCCGATCGTGCTCGGGAAGATGATCTGCGCGTCGATGCCGCACTCGTCGAGTACGCCCAGGCGGACGGCCGGGTCGTAGGCGCCGACGTGGACCTGGTCGATCGTCCAGTGGTGCAGCGCGGTGTCCGCGCTCTCCTTGTGGCCGTCGCGGCCGATGACACCGGCTGCGCTGAAACGCCCGACAGGCTTACCGTCGAAGACCCACATCGGGGTGCCGTCGACATCCTCTACGCGAGGCACCCGGTCACGGTATGCAGCCGGTGCGCGCTTGGTGAACAGATCCGGGGGCTCTGACCAGTGCGAATCCGCATCGACGATGAACAGGTTGCTCTCTTTCAAAGATATCGACATGGATGTCGATGTTAATATGTGACTCATGACACGAGCAACAGTTAACGGGTTATCGGTCGCCTACGAGTTGATCGGCGAGACGGGCCAGCCCTGGGCGATCACGCCAGGTGGTCGTTACAGCAAGGACACGCCGGGTATTCGTGAGCTCGCCCAGGAGATCGCGCGGACCGGCCGGCGGGCCCTGATCTGGGACCGGCCCAACACCGGTGAGTCCGACGTCAGCTTCGACGGGACGTCCGAGTCGGAGATGCAGGCGGACACGCTCGCCGCGCTGATCAGGCATCTCGACCTCGGGCCCACGGTCATCGCGGGTGGCTCGGGCGGCTCCAGGGTGTCGCTGCTCACGGCCGCGCGGCACCGGGACATCGCCTCCGGCCTGGCGATCTGGTGGCTCAGCGGTGGCGTCTACGGTCTGATGAGCATCGGCGTCCACTACGGCAGCGGCTCGTTCACCGCCGCCTGGAACGACGGAATGGAGGCGGTGGCCGCTCTCCCGGAATGGAACGAGCCCATCACCCGTAACCCGGGGAACCGTCAGCGCATTCTCGACCAGGACCGCCAGGAGTTCCTGGCCACCATGGAACGCTGGATGTCGGTCTACTGCCCGCGGGAAGGCGAGCTCGTGCCCGGCCTTCCCGATGACGACGCACGCAAGCTCGACATCCCGGCGCTTGTCCTGCGCAGCGGCGTCAGCGATATTCACCACCGGCGGGAGACCTCCGAGCAGATCGCGCAGCTGCTGCCCAGGGCGGAGCTCAAGGAGCCGCCGTGGAGCGACACTGAATGGAACGACCGGCACACTCCGGAGGCGGCGAAGGAAGGCCTGTTCTTCAACTGGCCGAAGCTCGCCCCCGTACTGCTGGAATGGGCTGACCGGAATCTGGCCTGATCGAGGTTCGCGGTACACGGCGGCGCTCCGCCGGGAGCGCCGCCGGCTCCCCGCCGCGGGCCGTGGGCTCCGGGCGGTTTGACGCGCGTCACGGGTGTGGTGAAGGTTGACATATCGCCATGCCCGTCGCGGGTCGGACCAGAGGAGTAGTTGCCGAATGAGTGATCTGGAGCCGGGATCCGCCGCGCCCGCCATCGAGCTCCGCGAGGCCATGCGTACCGCGCGCTCGCTGCGCCGCTTCCGGCCCGACCCGGTCTCCGACGAGGTGCTCGCCCGCTGCCTGGAGGCGGCGACCTGGGCGCCGTCGGGGTCCAACGCCCAGTCCTGGCGGTTCGTCGTGCTGCGCTCCCCGGAGGTCCGCGCCGTGCTCGGCCCGGCGTTCCGTGAGGGGTGGGACTGGGTCCGCACCATCTACGGCCAGGCCGACGAGCGGCCGGCGCCCGACGACGACTCGCGCGAGGCCCGGCTGACCCGCACGATGCTGCACCTCGTCGACAACTTCGAGAGCGTGCCCGTCTACGTGCTGTTCTGCTACCGGCTGACGGGCTTCGTGCCCGAGTTCATCGAGGGCGGCTCCATCTACCCGGCGATGCAGAACTTCCTGCTCGCCGCGCGCGCCGAGGGCCTGGGCACCGTCCCGAGCACGTGGTTCACCTTCGCTGAGGAGAAACTGCGTGCCGTCGTCGGTATCCCGGACGAATGGCGGATCGCCTCGCTGGTGTCCGTCGGCTGGCCGGTGGGCAAGCACGGACCGGTCCGCCGCCGTCCGCTGCACAAGGTCGCCGCCCTCGACACCTGGGACAATCCCCTGCTCAACGGGTGACGCCCGAGGTGTGTCCTCGCTGACGGCTCATCTCGCCCGACGTACGTGCCACCGCCTGGGGCCTCCGGCAAGCGAGGCCCCAGGCGCAGACCGAGGTCTGATGCGGCGTTGCCGGAGCCGATCCCAGATTTCCGGGATCGGCTCCAGGTCAGGCGGTGGTGCCCCCAGAGGTCTTCTTCGTCTCCCCGGCTGCGCCGCCGTCCACGTCGTCGCTCACGGTCGTCTCGACGGTGGGTGGGTCACCAGCGTCCGTGGCCTGCTCCGTGGTCGCTGTAGCCGTGGGAGGCTCGGTGCTCGCGGGCGCCGCGGTGCCACTCGGCGTCGCCGCGGTCTCGGCCGTGGCCGGGTCGTCGGTGGCCGGGGTTGGCACGGCGGCGGTCCCGGCCGCCACTGACTCGTCGGTGGTCGGCTTCGTCGAGGCCTCGGTCGCGGTCTGCTCACCGGCGGCCGATTCGACCGTCGGCGGGTCGACCGCCGCCTGGTCGTCCGCGGCCGCCGCCTCGTCGCCCGTGCTGGCAGGGGCCGTGGTGGCGGGTGCCGCGGCGGCCTTGGCGAGTGCAGGCTCGGCGGTCACCGACGTGGCGGGCGCGGGCTCGGCCACCACGGGCTCGGCGACCTTGGACTCGACAGCCGTGGGCTCCGCCGCCGTCGCGGTCGCCGGTTCGCCGGGCGTGAGCTTGGTGGCCGCGGGCTCGGCCGTCACCGACTTGGTGGCCGCGGGCTCGGCGACCGGGGGCTCTTCGGTGACCGGGGGCTCGGTGGCCTCGGGTGCGGTGGCTGTGAGCTCGCTCGCCGGGGGCTCGGTGGCGTCGGGCGTGGTCTCGGTCAGGGTGGCGGTGACCGGTGTGGCCACCTCCGTGGCCGCTGCCGCGGCCGCCGATTCGGCCAGCGGTGAGGTCAGCGGGAAGTGGCAGGCGACGTACTGGCCCGGGCGGACCTCGCGGATCTCCGGCTCCTCGGCGGCGCAGCGCTCCTCGGCCAACGGGCACCGGGTGCGGAAACGGCATCCCGTCGGCGGGGACAGCGGGGAGGGCAGGTCGCCCTCCAACGCGGGGCCGGTGAAGCCGCGCTCCGGGTCGGTCAGCGGGACGGAGTCCAGCAGCGCCCGGGTGTAGGGGTGGGCGGGCTGGTCGTACACCAGGTCGGAGTCGCCGAACTCGCACACCTTGCCGAGGTACATGACCAGGACGTCGTCGCTGACCGCCCGCACGACCCCGAGGTCGTGCGCGATGAACACGACGGTCAGGTCGAACTCGGCCTTCAGCTCCTCGATCAGGTTGAGGATCTGCGCCTGCACGGAGACGTCCAGCGCGGAGACCGGCTCGTCGCAGATCAGCAGCCGCGGGTGCAGCGCGAGCGCGCGGCCGATCGCCACCCGCTGTGCCTGGCCGCCGGAGAGCTGGCGGGGCAGCATGTCGGCGAAGCGGTCGCCGTCCAGCCCGACCTGTCCGAGGACGGACGCCGACACGGTGGCCCGTTCGGACGCCGGGGCACGGGCCACCGCCAGACCCTCGACGACGATGTCCTTGACGCTGCGGCGGGGGTTCAGCGACGCCACCGGGTCCTGGAAGATCATCTGGATGGAGCGGCGGAGCTCGCGCATCCGGCGTTCGCCGACTCCCTCGATGCGCTCGCCGGCGAACGTGATCTGGCCGGAGGTCAGCCTGTCCAGCCGGAGCACGGCGCGCCCGGTCGTGGACTTCCCACAGCCGGACTCGCCGACGATCCCGAGCGTCTCGCCGGGCAGGACGTCGAAGCTGACCTTGGAGACGGCCTGGACCACCCCGCCCTTGGTCGGATATTCGACCACCAGGTCGCGCACGCTGAGCAGCGCATCCTCGCCGCGCAGATGGGCGGTTCCGCTACCGGCCAACGAGCTCACCTCCAGGGACGACCGCGGCGCCGTCCTGCACCGGGCTGATGCAGGCGACATCGTGATCCGCGCCGACGGAGACCATCTGCGGCCCGGGGTCGGCGCACTTGGGGTCGACGTGCCCGCAGCGCGCGGCGAACCGGCATCCGGGGGGCGGGTCGATGGGGTTGGGCAGCGAGCCCTGGATGAGCCGCATCGGTGCGTGCCGCTCGTGGTCGATGGTCGGGGTCGCCTCGAGCAGCGCGTGGGTGTACCGGTGCCGGGGGGCCTCGAAGACCTGCCGGGTGGCCCCGGCCTCGGCCAGGCGCCCCGCGTACATCACCGCGACCCGGTCGGTGCGACCGGCGACGACCGCCAGGTCGTGGCTGATCAGAATCATGGACATTCCGTGATTGCGCTGGACCCGGCGTAACAGGTCGAGGATCTGGCGCTGGACGGTCACGTCCAGCGCCGTGGTCGGCTCGTCGGCGATGAGCAGTGTCGGCTCGCAGGCGAGCGCGGTGGCGATCATGACTCGCTGCCGCATGCCGCCGGAGAGCTCGTGCGGGTAGTTGCGCAGGCGCCGCTCGGGGTCGGGCACCCCGACCTCCCGGAGGAGGTCGAGGGCCCGACCGCGTGCTTCGGAGCGGCCGACGCCGAGGTGCTTGCGCATTCCCTCGGTGAGCTGCCGTTCCACCCGGACCACCGGGTTGAGCGATCGCCCCGGGTCCTGGAACACCATGGCGATCTGCTTGCCCCAGATCTCGGCGCGTTGCTTGCGGGGGAGGGTGAGCAGGTCCCGGCCCTGGAACACCACCTGGCCGGAGCACCCGGACCGCGCCGGCATCAGGCCCATGATCGCGCGGGCCATCACCGACTTGCCGGACCCGGACTCCCCGACCACGCCCATGGCCTGGGCGGAGTCGAGGTCGAGGGAGACGTCGTCGACGGCGCGCACGACTCCACGCGGGGTGCCGATGTAGGCGCGCAGGTTGCGCACCTGCAGGACAGGATCAGTACTCATGGGCGCAGGGACCTCTCATCCATCCTCCGGACCTACGGCTACTTCTTGATCCAGAGTTCCTCGACCAGCAGCGAGCCGCTGCCGTACTGGACGATCCCGCCGACCTTGGCGGTGCCGATGGCCGCGTTCGTCGTCCGCAGGTAGAACAGGACCGGGCTCAGCTCGGCCAGCCGGTCCTGCACCGTCGCGTAGGCGGCCTTGCGGTCCGCGTCCGTTGTCGCCGTCCGGCCCGCGAGCAGGGCGTCGGAGAGCTCCTTGTCCTTGACTCCGGACAGGTTCGCCACGGAGTCCTGGCTGAAGGCCGACCACAGCCGCGGCTCCGGGTCCTGGAAGGCGGCCGACGAGACGAGCAGGTCGAAGTCGAAGGTCGTGCGCAGCGCCGCGACCTGACCGATGTCGACGATCTTGACGGAGACCGTGACGTTCTTGTAGGCGCTCAGCTGGGCCTGGACGTTCTCCGCGATCGCCTTGTTCTCCGAGGACGGGAAGCTGGAGAAGGTGAACTTCACCGGCTTGCCGTCGGCGGCGAGCTCGTCGAAGAGCTTCTGGGCGAGTGCCTTGTCCGTCTTGTGCAGCGGTGTGTCCGAGAAGAAGGGCGAGCCCTTGTCGAACAGGGTGTCGGGCACGGCGCCGGTGCCGTTGTAGGCGGCGAGGTTGAGTGCGTCGAGGTCGATCGCCGCCGACACCGCCTGGCGGGCGCGGATGTCGTCGAACGGCGCCCGGCGCGAGTTGAACGTCATGAAGTTGCCGCCGCTGAGGGTGGTCACGACGGCGCTGAGATCGGACGTCTCAGCCTTGTCGATGTTGACCGTGTTCGTGTCGATCGCGATGTCGGCGCCACCGCTGATCACCGTGTTGAGGCGCTGGGTGGCGTCGGTCGCCGAGCGCATGGTGAGGCGGTCCAGGTAGGGCTTGGGCGCGTCCCAGTACTTGGGGTTCTTGACGAACTTGATGTCAGCCTGGCGGGTCCAGCTCTCCAGGGTGAACGGCCCGGCGCCGATCGGCTTCTTGTCGAAGGAGTCCCGGCCCGCCTTCAGGGCCGCGGGCGAGGCGATCCAGTTCATCGACGAGTTCAGGACGGCCTGGGCGTACGCCGGCACGGGGCTGACCATCGTGGCCTTCAGCGTGACGTCGTCGACCACCTCGGTCGACTCGATCATCCGCGCGTCCACGACGTAGGAGGAGCCGACGGTCGGGTCCTTGATGCGGTCCCAGTTGAACTTGACGGCCTCCGCGTTGAGCGGGGTGCCGTCCGAGAACACCAGGCCGGGCTTCAGCTTCAGGGTGAAGGTCTTGCCCTTGTCAGTCGTGTCGAACGACTCGGCCATCGTGTACTTGACCTTGCCGGCCTCGTCGGTGATCATCAGCGTGCCATACAGCGCGTTGCCGACGGGGGCGGTGATCGCGGCCTGGTTGCTCAGGACTGCCGGGTCCAGGCTGCGCGGGTCGCTCAGCAGCAGGATCCGGCCCTCGCCGCCGGCGACCGGCTGGCCCGCGGGGCCGCTCGTCGACGAGGCGGTGTCGTCACCGCCTCCACCACCACAGGCCCCCAGGGCGAGTGCCGCGCCGCACACGACAGCGGTGGCGACTAACCGGGACTTACGGAACATCGGTGACCTTTCGTCAGCATTTAAATGCAGAGAGTGTGGAGCGGATGGCCGTGTGAACGACAGGTGGGGGCAACGCCGTTCGTTCACGGCCGGAGCGGTGCGCGCTGGGAAGGGCCAGTGGAGTCGCGCACGCCCAATGGGACGCGCCAGGTCGCGCGTCCTGCACGGCGCGTCGTCAGTCGCGCATCGTGCGGTCGAAGCGGCTGCGCAGGTGGTCGCCCGCCTGGTTCAGCGCGAAGACGGTGAAGAAGATGATGAGCGCCGGCACCAGCACCATGTGCGGGGAGTCGGCGATGGCCTCCTTGCCGTCGGAGATCATGCCGCCCCAGCTGGGCTGGGGCGGCGGGATGCCCATCCCCAGGAAGCTCAGCGACCCTTCGGCGACGATCAGCGCGGCCATCACGACCGGCAGGAACGCGCCCAGCGGCGGCAGCAGGTTCGGCAGGATCTCCTTCACCAGGATCCGCGTGTGCCCCGCGCCCATGTTGCGGGCGGCGGTGACGAACTCGCGGGACGACCAGGCGAGGGTGTTCGCCAGCGCGAGCCGGACGAACGTCGGGATGATCAGCAGCGTCAGGCCGACCAGCAGCGTCCGCACGCTCGGCGTGAGGATGGACGACAGCGCCAGGAGCAGGATCAGCGGCGGGAACGCCAGCATCGCGTCGGTGATCAGCCGGATGATCCAGTCGACGGCCTTGCCGAGGTAGCCGGCGAGCATGCCCAGCAGGGTTCCGATGACGGCCCCGATGAGGCCCGCCACGGTTCCGACCAGGAGAGAGACCCGCGCTCCGTACACACTCCGTGACAGGATCGACCGGCCCTGCTGGTCGGTGCCCAGCCACAGGTCGAACGAGCTGAAATCCGGTCCCTGGCGCGGCTTCCCGATGGGAATGGAGTACGACGCCAGCGGCAGCACGTCCGCCAGCGCGGCGAGCGCGATCACCGCGATCAGCCAGGCGTAGGCCAGGTACACCAGGATCGAGCGGGGCTTTCGCACCGCCGGGACGATCGGCGTGTCCAGCGCCGGGGCCGGCGGTAAGTGGACCTCGCGGTCCACCACGTCGGGGGTGGTCATGCGTTGGCAGCCTTCCTGACGCGCGGGTCGAGCCAGCCGTAACTGAGATCCACGAGCATGTTGATGACCACGTAGACCACGGCGATGAACACGACGATGCCCTGAACGGTGATGATGTCGCGGGCAGTGATCGAGTAGACGACGAGCTGGCCCAGGCCCGGCAGCGAGAACAGGGACTCCACGATCACCGTGCCGCCGATCAGTCGGCCCAGGTTGATGCCCACGAGGGTGACCAGGGAGAACGACGACGGCCGCAGGGCGTGGCGGGACATCACGTAGGACGGGCTCATGCCCTTGGCGCGGGCCGCCCCGATGAAGTCCTCGCGCAGTGTGCCGACCAGGTCGGTGCGCAGCAGCCGGTGGAAGGACGCGATCTCGGTCAGGGAGATCGCGAGGACGGGCAGGATGGCGCTGCGGAGGTTGTCTCCGAGGCCCTCGCTGATGCGAGACCAGCCCGTCACCGGGAACCACCCGGCCTGCAACGCGAAGAAGTAGATCATGACCGGGCCCGCGATGAAGGCGGGTACGGAGAGGAACACCGAGGACAGTGCGGTGATCGCCCGGTCGATCGGAGTGCCCGGCCAGCTTGCGGACACCACCGCCAGCAGCACGGCGACGAGCAGCGCGAAGACCAGAGCCATCGCGGCGAGCTGCAGGGTGACCGGCAGCCGCTCGACGATCGCGTCCAAGACCGGCTGGTTGGTCACCGGGGAGGTGCCCAGGTCGCCGGTGACGGCGTTGCCGAGCCAGTGCGTGTACTGCGACCACAGGGGCCGGTCGAGTCCCAGCTTCGCGTTCAGCGCGGCTATGGCGTCCGGTGTCGCGTTCTCCCCCAGGATGACGGAGGCAGCCGACCCCGGAGCCAGGCTCAGTAGCGCCACGGCCCCCATGGTCACGAGTAAGACGACCAGCAGGCTACGGCCTACACGTCTCGCAACAGTGAGCAGCATGCAGCTCGCTTCCTTGATCCTTCGAAGGTCGGGCGGACAACGACTGAACCGGTCTGCGTTACGTCACCGACGGCGAATACGCCGATATCTCTCGGACAGAGTTATAGCTGGTGATCACGCCGTTGCCAACATTTCGGTGTCCCGGTGTCACCTCCGTCCGCACCGTCACTGACCAGCCCATCGTTGGCCAGAGTAGGGCGTGGTGGCGCCCCCCGGCGATGTTGATCTTGTGGATCCAGCCGCGGTCGCGACATATCGGACACGTCGTTCCGGTGGAGGGAACCCATATATCGTCGTTCTGAAAACGCCGTTCTGCGTATGTTTCCGGTCCTTGGGAGAATGCTTTTCCAGGTATTCTTTTGCGCGGTGTCGGGCGGTGTCGGCGACGGCTCGCGCATGTTGCTGTGAGGAAGCTCTCGTCGTTCGGGTGATGCGGGGGTAACAGTGACCCAGGCCACTGATCGTCGCGGTGGAAAGGGGCTGTGGAACTCTCCGGCCGGGTGCTGAAACGAAGATCCCGTGATTTCCATCACGGCCGGATGCGGCCGGGTCCGGGTGCGGCGGCGGTAGGGGTCGTGCGTGTCGCGAGGACGCCCGCGCCCGCGGCGCCGCGGGCGCGGGGTGGCCCGGCATGGCCGGGAGCGCATGGTCGGGCTGCCCCGTGGTGCCGGATCGGCACGACCGACACGATCGGCGGCGCCGGGGCGCCGCGTCGGCCGGCCCGGCGGCGGGCGGTGTCGGGCCGGCGGTACCCGCCGGGACTCGGCGGTACAGCGGTTTTGGGTGCGTGGGCGGCCGGGCTGGGGCCGTCCCGGTCCGGTCCCCGCCGAGCGGCACCGGCGGTGGTGGCCCCCGGTACCGGCCGTCCGCCAGGCCCGGCCGGCGGCCCTGCCGCGGCGCGGCGGCCGCGGCGGTTCGAGGTCGCCCGGCGCGGCGGGTCCGCGCCCGCGCACCCGCCGGGAACGGGACTCTGTCGAGCCGAGAACGGGGAGAATCGGGCAGATATATGCCCTGGTTCGGCCTGGTCGGGCGGCCTGAAACGATCATCGGGAAATAAGGCTCCGGTATTTATTGCAACACCGGTCGAGCCGCGGTGGCGCTTCTCGGGAACCCCGCATGAAGGCCGGATCCGGCCCGCTCGGGAAGCGGCTGACGGCCTCGGGGCCGCCAGAAGCTAATTGGTTGAATGATTCCGTCCCGGATCGCCGGGTAGTGCCGTGGCGGGGAGTCGGCCGGCGGCGGGTGAATACCGCCGGGCGCGATCCCACCCGGAACGCGCAATGCGGGCCGGTGGTCGGCTTTCGGTCGTCTCCGGCCGGGACCACCGACGGCGGGCCGGCCCGCCGCCTGGCTCCGGGTCGGGGGCCGCACCCGGGTGGCCGTTCCCGGGGACCGCCCCCGGCGACTGCCATCAGGGCGGGCCGCCCGTGGCGTCCGTCGCCTGATCGGAGAGCATAACGTCATTCGTGCCAGAAGTCTTGGCTGAAAGAAGGTCATCCGAACAAGCAACCGCCCACTGCTCGAGGAGTGGGGGCTTGCGGACCGGGGCACGCCACGTGGCCCGGCGTCCCGCGCGGGAGCTGGCAGACTGGCCATCCGGGGCAGCTGGGCCCCCAGGCCGAGGCAGGTGTCGCGATGCGCAACGACCGCACGCCCCACGGTCGTGGCTAGACCCGCACCCGATCCGGCGGAGTCACCCACGGCCGAGCCGTCGGCGTCATCCGAGGCCGCGCGGGCGGTGCCGTCCGGGGGCGCGTCGGCGGCACCGCCCGCGGGCGAGCGGCTGGAGCCGGGCCGCCGTTCCTACGACAGCCCGGTGCGCCGCCAGCAGGCCGAGCGGACCCGGGAGCGCATCGTCGCGGCCGGAACCGAGATGGTCCACGGCTTCCCGAGCTGGGACTGGCGTGAGCTGACCGTGCGCGCCGTCGCCCGGCGTGCCCAGGTCAACGAGAGCACGATCTACCGCTACTTCGGCAGCGAGCGGGGGCTGCGTGACGCGGTGATGCGCCACCTCGAGCAGGAGGCCGGCGTGGACGTGGACACCCTCCGCCTGGACGCCTTCGGCGACGTCATCGGCCGGGTCTACTCCTATCTCTCGTCGTTCCCCACGAGCGGCGGGCCGACCGGCGACCCGACGTTCGCGGCGCTCGACCGGCGCCGCCGCGACGCGCTCGTCGCCGCCGTGGCCGCCGCCGCGGACGACTGGTCGCCGGCCGAGTGCGAGCTCGCCGCCGCCGCTCTCGACGTCTTCTGGAGCGTGCCGTCGTTCGAGCGCCTGATCACCGTGTGGGAGCTGGACACCAGCCAGGCGAGCCGCGTCGCCGGCTGGGTGATCGAGCTGATTCGCGGCGCCGTCCGGGACGGCCACGGACCGCGCTGACCCGCGTCCGCCCGGCCAGCGGAGTGCGGACCGGGCGGACGCGGGCTGGTCCGGGCCGGGTCAGCCCTTCACACAGAGGACGGCGCGCAGCTCGGCGGCGACGTCCACGAGATCGCTCTGGTGGGCGATGACGGCGTCGATGTCCTTGTAGGCGGCGGGGATCTCGTCGAGGACTCCGGGGTCCTTGCGGCACTCGACGCCGGTGGTCTGGGCGACGAGGTCGTCGGTGGTGAACTCCTTGCGGGCACGGGTACGGCTCATCCGCCGCCCGGCGCCGTGCGCGGCCGAGTGGAACGACTCGGCGCTACCGAGGCCGCGGACGATGTACGAGCGGGTGCCCATGGAGCCGGGGATGATCCCGTACTCGCCGGCCCGGGCCGAGATCGCGCCCTTGCGGGTGATCAGGACGTCCGCTCCGTAGTGGTGCTCCTCGGCGACGTAGTTGTGGTGGCAGTTGACCGCGGCGAAGGCGGTGTCGGCGGCGTGCGGCCCGTGCGTGGGCGGGGTCGGCACGCGCAGCGTGGGCAGGTGGTCGCGCAGCGCGTCGACGTAGAGAGCGAGCATGGTGTCGCGGTTGCGGCGCGCGTAGGTCTGTGCCCAGGTGAGGTCGGCCCGGTAGGCGGCCATCTCGGGGGTGCCGGCGAGGAAGACGGAGAGGTCTCGGTCGCGCAGGCCGGTGTTGTGCGGGAGCTTCTTCGCGGCCGCGATGTGCAGCTCGGCGAGGGTCTTGCCGATGTTGCGCGAGCCCGAGTGCAGCATGAGCCAGACGGCGTCCTCGGTGTCCAGGCAGAGCTCGACGAAGTGGTTGCCCGAGCCCAGGCTGCCCATCTGCGCCATCACCCGGTCGATGCTGCCGCTGCGCCCGGTGACCTTGGGGTGCAGGTCGCCGAAGGCCCCCCACAGGTCGGCGTAGCCGCGGACCCGGCGGGAGATCTCGGTGTGCCCGCGATGGCCGACGGGGATGGCCGCCTCGACCGCGGCCCGTACCGGCCGGAGGTCATCGGGCAGGTCGGCTGCGGTCAGGTTGGTCCGCAGCGCGGCCATACCGCATCCGATGTCGACGCCGACGGCGGCCGGGGAGACGGCGTCACGCAGCGCGATCACCGAACCGACCGTCGCGCCCTTGCCGAGGTGGACGTCCGGCATGACGGCGACGTGGTGGTGGACGTAGGGGAGTTCGGCGATGGTGCGGAGCTGGTCGAGCGCGGCGCTTTCGACCTCCTGCGGAGGGGTCCACATCCAGATCGGCGCGGTTGCTCCCGCCAGCTCGTGGACGGGGGTCACGGGGCATCACTCCTCGGTCACGGCGCGAGGCCGGTGCCCCGCGTGCCGCCGAGATCAACGATGGCCGGTTTCCGTGCCGACGGCCATTCAATTTCCGTTGGCCCGCCGGGATCCCGCGTCAGAATCGCATGCCGGGGGCGCGGGTCTCGAACAGGTCCTGCGCGATCACCGCGCCGAGCTGGGTGGCGTCCCACCGCCGGCCGCCCGCGGTGATCACCTTCCGCTCCTTCCAGCCCTGCATCCAGATGATGCGGTCCTCGATGGAGCGCAGGACCTGGCCGGTGACGTGGCCGGCCTCGTCGGAGGCCAGCCAGGCGACCAGCGGCGAGCTGTTCGCGGGATCCATCGGCTCGAAGCCGTCCGGCGGCACGTCGTCGGGCTCGAACGCCGCGCCCATACCCGGGATGGAGGCCGTGATACGGGTCAGACCGGAGGGGCCGACCGCGTTGACGGTCACCCCGGTGCGCTGCAGTTCCAGCGCCAGGGTCTGGGTGATGCCCACGATGGCGGCCTTCGCCGCGGCGTAGTTGGTCTGGCCGAAGTTGCCGCCCAGGCCCGCTCCCGACGTCGTGTTGATGATCCGGCCGCGCACCGGGCCGCTGCCCCTGCTGATCGCCCGCCAGTACGCCGCGGCGTGGTGGCAGGTCGACCACGTTCCCTTGACGTGGACCCGGATGACGGCGTCGAAGTCCTGCTCGGTCATCTTCCAGATCACCGCGTCGCGGACGATCCCTGCGTTGTTCACCAGGATGTCGAAGTGGCCGAACGTCTCGACCGCGTGAGTGATCATCGCCTCGGCCTGGCGGTGGTCGGAGACGTCCCCGTAGTCGGGGACGGCCACCCCGCCGCGCTTCTCGATCAGCGCCACGGTCTGGTCAGCGGCCCGGCCGGCCCCCTCGCCGCGGACGTCGCCACCGAGGTCGTTCACGACGACCTTGGCGCCGTGCCTGGCGAGTTCGAGGGCGTGGCCCCGCCCGATGCCGTGACCGGCGCCGGTCACCAGCGCCACCTTGCCGTCGAGCAGGCTCATGTGTCTTCCCGTCCAGACTGTCGTGGGGATTGTCGTGAGGGGCCGTGCGGTGCCCGGTCGGATGAAATATCCATTCTCGGGCTCAGTCGAGTACTCCCTGTTCGCGCAGGGCGGCCACGCGCGCCGCGTCGTACCCGAGGACCTCCCGCAGCACCTGCTCGGCGTGCTCGCCCGGACGGGGCGCCGGCTCCGGCCGCCGGGGAACCGCGCCGTCGATGCGGGCCGGGAACGGCAGTTCGTCCGCACCCAGCTCGTCGACCCCGAGCCAGGGCATCCGCTCCCGGAACTGCGGGTCGGAGGTGATCGTCTCCGGCGTGTTCACCGGGCAGATGGGGGTGTCCACCTCGATGCCGAAGGCGACCCACTCCTGCGTCGTCCGGGTCCGGAACACCGAGCGGAGCTCCGCCCGGAGCTCGGTGTTGCCGCGCGCGTGGTCGGCGTACTCCGCACCCGGGTAGCGTTCGAACAGCTCCGGGCGCCCGATGCCGGCGCAGAAGTTCCGCCAGAACCTGCGCTCGGACGCCATGAAGAGCACGAAGCCGTCCGAGGACTCGTACGCCTGGTAGCGAACGGCGTCGCGCATTCCGCCGGTTCCCGGCGGGCGGCGTTCGTAGCCGTCGCTCGGGTTCCCGGTGACGATGTCCGCGGGGCGCCGGTAGGCGCGGTAGGTCTCGATGCGCATCCAGTCGAGCGCCGCGGCGGCGTCGGACTGCGCCACGTCCACATGGCTGCCGACCCCGGTGCTCCGGGCCGCCGTCACCGCCGCGAGCAGGGCCAGCGCCCCGTACAGCGGGCCGGCGTGGATGCCCACCGACACGTGCTCGGGCAGGTAGGCGAAGCCGTCGGCGTCGATCTCGGGTCTCACCAGCCCCGCCCAGACGTCGTAGGCGATGCCGTGGCTCGGCATCTCCCGGTAGGGGCCGGTGGCCCCGTAGCCCGACAGTGAGCACAGCACGATGCGCGGGTTCGCCTGCCGCAGCCGGTCGAGCCCGAGGCCGCGGCGTTCCAGCGCACCCGGGCGCATCGCCTCCACCACCGCGTCGGCGCGGGCCACCAGGTCGAGGAACACCGTCACGCCCTCGGGCCGGCGCAGGTCGAGCACGACGCTGCGCTTGCCGCGGGCGATGTGCAGATGTAACAGGGACACTCCGTCGATGATCGGCCAGACCATTCGGCGCACGTAGTCGCCGCCCGGCGGCTCCACCTTGATCACTTCCGCGCCGAGGTCGGCCAGGTGGGTCGTGAGGGCTCCCGGGCCCAGCATTGACACGTCGATGATGCGCAGCCCGGACAGTGGTGCCGGCTCGCCCATGGTCGGTCCCTCCTCGAGGGCTCGCGTCCTGATAACCAGGCTTGGATATGTTATACAATCTGCTCTCGCCTGGCCAGGGTTTCCGTTGACGGGCGCACAGCGACTGGTCGCAGGTGACACGGGTGGATCCGAGCCCGTCGGACCCGCAGGGCGAAAGCGGAGGGCGGCGTATGACCCCGGGCGGCGGAGCCAGCGGAGACCCGATCGGATCACCCGGACCAGGGGAGGTGCCCGGACCAGGGGAGTCCCACGCAACAGGGGAATCGCCGGGGGCGGTCCCGCCGACCATCCCGGCCGCGCTCGACCGGGCCGCGACCACCTGGCCACAGGACGAGGCGCTGGTGGACGGCCCCGTCCGGCTCACCTTCGGCCAGCTCGCGGCCGCGGCGGACGAGGTGGCCCGCGCGCTGGTGGCCAGTGGCGTCCAGCCGGGCGACCGGGTGTCGATCTGGGCGCCCAACAGCCACGAGTGGGTTCTCGCGGCGCTCGGCGTCTACCGGGCCGGTGCCGTGCTCGTCCCGGTGAACACGCGGTTCAAGGGGATCGAGGCCGCCCGCGTCCTGCGTGCCGCGGGGGCACGGCTGGTCCTCACGGTCACCGACTTCCTGGGCGCCGACTACGCGGCCCTCATCCGGGCCGAAGGGGACCTGCCCGAGTTACGGGAGATCGTCGCGCTGCGCGGCCCGGCGCGAGCGGGCGTGGTGGCCTGGCCGGACTTCCTCGCCCGCGCGGCGGCGACCCCCGCCGCCACGAGCCGCCTGCGGGCGCTGGCCGTCGAGCCGGACGGCCTGAGCGACGTCGTCTTCACCTCCGGCACGACGGGCGCGCCGAAGGGCGCGATGCTCACCCACCACGCGTCCACCCGCGTGTACGCCACCTGGTCGTCCGTCGTGGGCCTGCGGCACGGCGACCGGTACCTGCTGATCTACCCGCTCTTCCACTGCGCCGGGCTGAAGTCGGGGCTGCTCGCGTGCCTGCTCGTCGGCGCGGCCCTGGTGCCGCTGCCCGTCTTCGACGTGCCGGAGGTACTGCGCACGGTTGCCGCCGAGAAGATCACCATGTTGCCCGGCCCGCCGGCGATCTACCAGACGATCCTGAACGTCGACCTGTCCGGTCACGACCTCTCGAGCTGGCGGCTGGCTGTCACCGGGGCGGCGTCCGTCCCGGGCGAGCTGGTGCGGCGGCTGCGCGACGAGCTCCGGCTCGAAACGGTCCTCACCGCCTACGGGCTGACCGAGACGACCGGCACCGCGACGATGTGCCGGCGCGGCGACGACCCCGGCATCGTCACCCGCACCTCCGGACGGGCGATCCCCGGAGTCGAGGTGCGGGTCGTCAACGACGCCGGCGTGGAGCTCGGCGCCGGGAAACCCGGTGAGATCGAGGTCCGCGGCTACAACGTGATGCGGGGCTACTTCGACGATCCCGAGGCGACCGCGCAGGCCGTCGGCCCCGACGGCTGGCTGCGCACCGGCGACATCGGTGTGCTGGACGCCGCCGGGAACGTCCGCATCACCGACCGCAAGAAGGACATGTTCATCGTCGGCGGCTTCAATGCCTACCCGGCCGAGATCGAGGCGGCGATGCTGGCGCACCCGGCCATCGCCCACGTCGCCGTGGTCGGTGTGCCCGACGAGCGGCTCGGCGAGGTGGGCATGGCCTTCGTGGTGCCCCGCCTCGGCGGGTCGCTCGATCCCGGCGAGGTGATCGCCTGGTGCCGGGAGCGCATGGCCAACTTCAAGGCGCCGCGCTACGTCGAGGTGGTCGACGCGTTCCCGCTCAACGCCTCCGGCAAGGTGGTGAAGTTCGAGCTGCGGGCCCGGGCGGCGGACATCGTCGGCTGAGCCGAACCCGCCGGTGTGAGCGCACCCGGGCGGTGGGCTCACACCGGCGGCGGGAGCTCACACCGCCGGCAGGTCGAGTCCCAGCAGGCGGATGGCGTTGCCCCGCGCGATCTTCTCGATCGCGGCCGGGCCGAGGTGGCCGAACTGGCTGGCCGCCGCCTCCCGGGAGTGCGGCCAGGTGCTGTCCTGGTGCGGGTAGTCGGTCTCGAAGACCACGTTGTCCAGGCCGACCTGGTCGATCAGCCCGACCCCGACCGGGTCCTTGAAGAAGCAGCTGTAGACCTGCCGGCGGTAGTACGTCGACGGCAGCTCCGGGCAGTTGACCTGCCCGTGCGCCCAGCCACGGTGGGTGTGCCAGACGTCGTCCGCCCGGTCCAGCACGTAGGGGATCCAGCCGATCTGCGCCTCGGCGTACATGAGCTTCAGCCCCGGGAACCGATGCAGCACCCCGGAGAAGAGGTAGTCGGCGAGGCTCGCGGCGCTGTTTCCGAAGATGATCGTCGCGGCCACCGCCTCGGGCGCGTCGTCGGAGGTCTGCGGCGTCTTCGTGCCCGAGCCGATGTGCATGCAGACCACGGTGGACGTCTCCTCGCACGCGGCGAAGAACGGATCCCAGTAGCCCCCGTGGAGGCCGGGCAGCCCCAGGTATGCCGGGATCTCGGAGAACGCGACGGCCCGCACCCCCCGGGCCGCGTTGCGGCGCACCTCGGCCGCCGCCAGTTCGACGTCCCACAGCGGCACGATGCACAGCGGGATGAGCCGTGCACCCGACGGCCCGCACCACTCCTCGACCATCCAGTCGTTGTAGACCTGGACGGACAGCAGGGCGAGCTCACGGTCCGTGCCGCGTAGGAAGATCTGCCCGCAGAAACGTGGATAGTTCGGGAAGCAGAGCTGGGCCTGCACGCCGTTGAGGTCCATGTCGGCCAGGCGCTCGGCGGGCTGCCAGCATCCGGGGCGCATGTCCTCGAAGGTGATCGGTTTCATCGACACCTCGTCGGCGGGCACCCCGGCCGCGGCGACATAGCGCTTCAGCGAGGTCCACCTGTCCTCGTAGACCCACCAGGCTGCGTCCGGCCCCGTCGTGCCCGGCGACTCGACGTAGCCCGAGCCGACCAGCCTGACCTCGCCCGCCGGGGCGTGGACGATGCGCGGCCCCGCCTCCCGCAGGCGGGCCGGCAGCCGGCTCTCCCACAGGTGCGGCGGTTCGACGATGTGCGCGTCCAGGTCGACCAGCGGCGGGATCGCCGCGACGACCTCCGGTGCCACCGGGCTCTCCAGCACGTCCTCCACGATGTCCGCCTTCACTGGGCCCACCTCCGTCATCGGTCCCGGCCGGCACCGGGCTGGAACCTGCCCGCGAATCCGCAGTTAGCATAATATATACAAACGGAGGTGACGGAATGTTGCTGCATGACTCCGAGTCGGAGGCGCGGTTCCGTAAGGAGATTCGTGCCTGGGCCCGGGCGGCGGTGCCCCGGCTCGGCCCACCGCCGCCCGGGCGGGACTGGGCGGCCAGGCGGTCGTACGACAGCGCGTGGCAGCGCATGCCGGCCGACGCGTCGGGGGTCGTCGTCGACGAACCGGCCGGGACGGGCGACGGCCATCCCGGCGGGCCCGGCGCGGCCCGCGCGGTCGCCGACAGCCTGTGGAGCGCCTGATGACGATCTCGACACCCCGGCCCGAGAGCACCGCCGAGACCAGTGCCGAGGGCATACCCACCGCGGCGCCGGCCCCCGAGCCTGCCCCGGATGTCGCGGCGTATGTCGCGGCGGAGGTCGCGGCGGACGGCGAGGTGACGCTCGCGGTCACCGACGGCGTCGCCCGCGTCACGCTGAACCGCCCGGCCGCCGGTAACGCGCTGACGACCGGGCAGCGTGACGCCCTGCTCGGGTGGTTCGCCCGCTTCAACGCGGACCCGGCGGTGCGTGCCGTCGTCCTGGCCAGCACCGGCCGCTTCTTCTGCACCGGGGCGGACCTGCGCCAGCAGCGGTCGGGTCCGCCGCGTCCCGACGGCGCGCCGGAGAAGATCGTCGGTGACATCCGCCGGGCGATGTCCACCGGCGGGATCAACGTGGTGCACGCCATCCTCGACTGCGAGAAGCCGGTGATCGCTGCCGTGCAGGGCACCGCGGCCGGCATCGGGGCGCACCTGGCGCTCGCGTGCGACCTGGTCGTCGCGGCCCGGGAGGCGAAGTTCGTCGAGGTCTTCGCGCGCCGCGGGCTCGCGGTCGACGGCCTCGGCACGTGGCTGCTGCCGCGCCTGGTGGGGCTCGCCCGCGCCCGGGAGCTGGTCCTGCTCGCCGAGGACATCACCGCCGCGCGGGCGGTGGAGATCGGGCTCATCGCCCGCGCCGTGCCGGCCGAGGAGCTGGCCGCGACCGTCGACGAGCTCGCCGCGCGGATCGCCGCCGGGCCCACCCGCGCGCACGGCGCCAACAAGTGGCTGCTCAACAGATCCCTGGACACCGACCGGCGGACCCTGGCGCAGGAGGAGGCCTGGGTGGTGGAGGCACTGTCCTACAGCGTTGACGCCGACGAGGGCGTGCGGAGCTTCGTCGAGCGGCGGCCGACGAGGTTCCGCGGGTTCTGACCCGGCCGGGAAGCCGGGAAGCCGGGAAGCCGGAAATCGGGATGGCGGCGATGGCGGCGATGGCCGGGATGTCGGAGAAGGGACTCGTATGCGGATTCCGCACGATGCCAGCGGGCGGCCGTTGCGGCTGCGCACGATCGAGTGGGCCAGGCTGTTGCGCCCGCGGACCGTCGTCGTCGTCGGGGCCACCGACACCGAGGGCAGCCCGCAGCGCATGCAGTGGATCCAGGTCCGCGAGCGGCTGACCGCCCGCGGCGCCGAGGTGATCCCGGTCCATCCGCGCAAGGAGGAGATCCTCGGGGTCAGGGCGTACCCGTCGCTCGCCGCGGTCCCGGCCGACGTCGACGTCGCGGTCATCCTCGTCCGGGATCCCTTCCCCGCGCTCGAGGAGGCGGTGGCCCGCGGGGTCGGCTTCGCCATCGTGTTCTCGGCCGGCTTCGGCGAGCTGGGCACCGCGGAGGGCGACGCGGCCGAGGCGCGGCTGCGCGAGCTGGCCTCCGGGGCCATGCGGGTCATCGGGCCGAACACCAACCTGAACATCTTCGAGCCGTGGGCCACCGACAAGCCGGGCCGGCGCCTGGCGATCATCAGCCAGTCGGGGTACCAGGGACGCCCGATCACACAGGGCCAGGTGCTCGGCATCGGCATCCACACCTGGGCGACGCTGGGCAACGAGACCGACATGGAGTGGGGTGACTTCGCCGCCCACCTGGCGGCGCAGCCCGAGGTAGGGGCGATCGCCACCTACGTCGAGGGCTTCCAGGACGGCCGGACCTTCCAGCTCGCCGCGGACGCGGCCGCCCGGGCGGGCGTCCCGATCGTCTGCATCAAGGTCGGCCGCTCGGAGGCGGGGCGGGCGATGGCCGCCGCCCACACCGGGCACCTCACCGGTCCCGACGCCGTGCACGACGCGGTCTTCCGCCAGTACGGGCTGATCAGGGTGGACGACCTGGACGAGGCGATCGAGATCGCCGGGATGTTCTGCCACACCGAGAAGGTCCCCGGCGACGGCGGGGTGGCCGTCTACGCGATGTCCGGGGGGACGGCGTCCCACGTCGCCGACCTGTGTGGGGTCGCGGGGGTGCCGGTTCCCCGGTTCGACCAGGCCACCGTGGACGCGCTCGCCCCCTACGTGCCCTGGTACCTGCGCCGGGACAACCCCGTCGACTCCGGTGGGGTGATCACCGCCCGCCCCGAGAACCTGCACGTCCTGGAGATCATGCGGGCGGACCCGAACGTGGACGTCCTGTTCGCGCCGATCACCGGGGTCTTCCCGGGAATGAGCGACGCGCTCGCCGCCCAGCTCGTCGAGCTGCACCGCGCCGGCGGCAAACCGGTCGTGACCGCGTGGACGTCGCCGCTGCGCGAGGACGACGCCTACCGGGCCCTCTGCGCTGCGGGAGTCCCGCTGTTCCACTCGTTCACCGCCGCCGTGCGCGGCCTGGGCGAGCTGGGACGCTACTCGGCCTTCGCCCGGACCTACCGCAGCCCGTTCGACGCCGCCCCCACGACCGCGTCGCCGGTCGCCGTGCGGGCCCGCGCCCTGCTGCGGCCCGGGGCCGCGGTCAACGAGGTCGACGGCAAACGGCTGCTGGCGCTGTACGGCGTCCCGACGGTGCCCGAGCGCGTCGTGACCGGCGCGGCGGAGGCCGGACAGGCCGCCGGCGAGATCGGGTACCCGGTCGTGATGAAGATCCTCTCCGCCGACATCGCCCACAAGTCGGACCTGGGCCTGGTGCGGGTCGGGATCGCGGACGCGGCGGGCGCACGTGCGGCCTACGGCGAGCTGCTCGCCGCCGCGGCCGCCGCCGCCCCGGCCGCCGACCTCGAGGGGGTCGTCGTCCAACGCATGGTGGACAGTGCGGTCGCCGAGGTCATTCTCGGGCTGTCGCACCAGCGGCCGTTCGGCCCCACGATCACCTTCGGTCTGGGCGGTGTCCTCACCGAGGTCCTCTCCGACGTCGCGTTCGGAGTCCCGCCGTTCGACGAGGATGAGGCGCGCGCCATCGTCGGGCGCACGCGCGGCGCGCGGCTGCTCGCGGGGGTGCGCGGACGGCCGCCCGGTGACGTCGACGCCCTGGTGTCGACGATCATGAACATCCAGCGGCTCGCGGTGGACCTCGGTGACGCCATCAGTGAGCTGGACGTCAACCCGCTGCTCGTGCTGCCCGCCGGCCGGGGCGTCGTCGCCGTGGACGCGTTGGTCGTCGGCGCCTGACAGACTTCGTCGGCGACCCGGTCTCCCCGCGGCCCCGAGTGGTCCCGGCCCGACCCGGTCGCCCCACGCCCGACAACGAACGCCATCGTGAGAGGAGACCAGCATGTCCACTGCCCAGGACCGTGTCGCTGTAGTCACGGGGGCCGCTCGCGGCATCGGCGCCGCCACGGCGCGCCGGCTCGCCGCCGACGGAATGGCCGTGGCGGTGCTCGACCTGGAGGAGAGCGCGTCGAAGGACACCGTCGAGGCGATCATCTCCGCCGGCGGGACCGCGCTCGCCCTCGGCGTCGACGTGAGTGACGCCGAGCAGGTCACGGCCGCGGTGGAGCGGGTGGCCGCCGAGCTCGGCGGGCCCACCGTCCTGGTCAACAACGCCGGGATCACCCGTGACAACCTGCTGTTCAAGATGTCGGAGACCGACTGGGACCAGGTCATGGGGGTGCACCTGCGGGGCAGCTTCCTGATGACCCGCGCCGTGCAGAAGTACATGGTCGAGGCGGGCTTCGGGCGGATCGTGAACCTCTCGAGCACGTCGGCGCTGGGTAACCGCGGTCAGGCGAACTACTCGGCGGCGAAGGCCGGCCTGCAGGGATTCACCAAGACGGTGGCGATCGAGCTCGGGAAGTTCGGCGTCACCTGCAACGCCGTGGCACCCGGTCTGATCGCGACCGAGATGACCCGGGCGACGGCCGAGCGGCTCGGGCGGTCGTGGGACGAGTATGCCGCCGCCCGCGCGGCGCAGATCCCCGTGGCCAGGGTCGGTGAGCCCGAGGACATCGCCCATACCGTCTCGTTCCTGGCCAGCGAGGGCGCGGGATTCGTGTCCGGCCAGGTGATCTACGTCGCCGGTGGGCCGAAGGCGTGAACGATCCCAGGTGACCCGGCCCGCCTCGACGCGGAATGCGGGTCAGTTGTCGGGTCTTCCTCGTGGGGAACGCCCTGAATTCGGGTGCGGGAAAAAGGAATCCGGCTGGCCGCGGGCTTGACCATACATGTGTCTAACTATGTATGGTCTGCCCGGCCAGGTGGTGATCGAGACAGGCGTGGAGAAAACGGCGTAGGTCGCAGTCCTCACGTTGCCCGGTCGCCTCGTCCAGCAGGAGCGACTGAAGGAGCCGCACCATGTGTTCGGCCAACAGGGCGCGTTGCGTCACGTCGAGATGCCCGAGATCGACGGGCAGCCTGTTCAGCACGTCCAGGGTGAGTTCGGGCGCGTCCGGAGTGGTGATGAGAGCGTCGGCGCGCCCGGGCCGTGCGATGAACGAGAGCAGCGGATCCGTGGGCAGCATGCGCACGCAGTGCAGCATCGCCTCCACCAGCGCCTCGCGGGGATCGCTGAAATGGGTGAGGTGGGCGGCGAGCCGAGCGACGAGTGCCTCGGCTCGTTCGGCGGCCACCGCGGCGAACAGCGCGTCGCGCGAGGGGAAGTAACGGTAGACCGTCTGGCGGGTAATGCCGAGCCGGACAGCGACCTTTGCCAGATCGGCGCCGGCGTCGGGTGCCCGCAGGCATTCCACGGCGGCGGCGATGATCCGGGCGGTGGCTTC
This sequence comes from Frankia sp. Mgl5, assembly GCF_023242985.1. NCBI lineage: Bacteria > Bacillati > Actinomycetota > Actinomycetes > Frankiales > Frankiaceae > Frankia > Frankia sp. Mgl5. The sequence goes on from NZ_JALKFY010000005.1 coordinate 46,874, forward strand.
CGCGTCCGTCTCCGGAGGATCGCCACCCCAGCCGTGTGTGCGCATATCGCCCACTCTAACGGCAGCCGAATGTCGCCCGAGACCAGAGGCACGAGAAATCCGCTGTCGCCAGGAGGGCGATTTCGATGACCGAGCTGAAGATCCGCAGGCTGCCGTTCCAGTTCGACGAGACGGTGCCCTTCCAGTGGAACCCGTCGAACCCGGAGTTCGCGTTGGTGGCCAATGCGATCGGTGTGATCGCGGTGGCGTTCGAGAAGTACATCGTCTCGGTCGTCCGCCAGGCGCTGCCGAAACTGGGTGACCCCGAGGTCGCGGCCGAGGCCGAGGCCTTCCTCCGCCAGGAGGCGCAACACGCCCGCGCGCACCGGCTGCACCTCGATGCGCTCGTCGCCCGCCACCCGGGACTGCGCTCGACCATCAACGATGCGATCGCCAGCTACGACCGTCTGCTGGTACAGGAGTCGCTCGAGTTCCACGTCGCCTACATCGCCGACATCGAGGCCACCTTCACACCGCTGTTCAAGATGATGCTCGACAACCGGCAGGAGCTGTTCACGGCGGGTGACGCCCGGGTCGCGTCATTGTTCATGTGGCATTTCGTCGAGGAGATCGAGCACCGGGCTTCGGCGCTGATCGTCTATCACGGCATCGTCGACGACCCGCGCTACCGGCTGCGCGTCGTGCGCCGGGCGTTCGGCCACGTGCTCGGCGTCTACGGCGACATCATGGCCGGCTTCGAGGAGCACGTACCGGCCCAGGACCGACTGGTGGGGACCGCGGGCCTCGCTCCGCGGCGGATGTGGCTCCGCGAGGCCGGCGGACGGCTGCCGGCGGCCGGGCGGCGGAGAGCAGGACGGCGGGGGGCCGGGCGGCCCGCGGCTGGCGGTCCCCACCCGACAGCCTTCGCGGCGGTGTCCTCACGTGATCTTCTGACCACCCTGCGCGGCCTGCTGCGCTCGCAGCTCCCCAGCCACCAGCCGGCCCACGAGCCACTGCCGGCCTGGGCGGACACCTGGTTCGAGGCCTACGACGGGGGGGCGGACATGACCCGGTTCGTCGGCGCGGCGCCGGTGAGCGCGCCATGAGTGCTCCCTGCGACGACGCCTTCCGCGCGACCGCGGACACCCTGGGCGGCATCTCCTGCGAGCGGGCTGATCCGATCGGGACCCTGCGCTCGCCCGGTGGGCTGGAGAACTGGACCCTGCCCGTCGTCGAGACGGTCATGATCGGTGGTGCGCTGCTGGCCCTCGCGTTCGCGTTCCGGCTGTGGCGGCGGACCGGGAACCCGGCGTGGCTGGGTCTGTGGTGCGCGGCCGTCGTCTACGCGCTGGTCCTCGAACCGCCGCTGTACTTCCCGGAACAGTTCGGGTTCGGTGACCATCTCGACGTGATCTTCGTGCACAACGTGTTCACCGTGCAGTTCCTGTACGACCGGATGCCCCTCTACATCGTCGCCCTGTATCCAGCGATGATCTTCCTGTCCTGTGTCGTGGTCGCCGCGCTCGGGGTCTTCGAGCGGTCGGGCGCGCCGGTCGCCGCCCTCAGCGTCGGATTCGTCCACCACTGCTTCTACGAGGTCTTCGACCACCTGGGGCCGCAGCTGCGCTGGTGGGCGTGGAATCCGGAGGCCGCCACGAACCGGCCGGCGCTCGGCTCGGTGCCGCTCTCGAGCGTGATCCTGTTCGGGCTCGTCGGCCCGGCGCTGCTCGCACTGCTGTGGCGACTGCTCGTCGCCGAACCCGCGGGGAGCGGGCGCGCGCGGGGTGGGCGGACGGTGCTGCGCACCGTCGGGGTCGGCGTCCTCACGCCCGCTCTGCTGCCCGTCGCCGGGGTGCCGCTGTCCTACCTGACGCTGGTGGAGCACCCGAACCGGACTGTCATGGCGGCGGTGCTGTACGCCGCTGTCGCCGCCGCGGCGGTGGTCACCGTCCCCGTCCTCGCGGGCCGTGGCGCGCGGTCCGCTAGGTCCGACGGCCGCGTGTCGCCGGCCCGGTCGGCGGCCCCGTCCGAGGGCCCGGGTCGCGGTGAGGGCCTCCTCGGCGCCTACGCCGTCGGGCACGGCGTGGTGTACCTGGCGGTGTTCCTCGGCCTGTGGCTGGTGGCCCTGCCGGACGTGGTCACGGCGCGGGGCGGCATGACCGACGACGGCGCTCCGGTCGGCAACCCGGTCTATGCCGCGGTCTGTGCCGTGGTGTGCGGGTGGCTGCTGGTCCGCGTCGCCCGTCGCGGTGGGGGGCCGGTGCCCGACTGCGCCCTCAGGCGGGGATCAGCCGGACGGGCATGGCGGTGACACCGTTGACGAAGTTGGAACGCAGCCTGCTGGGCGGGCCGAGGGGCTCCACCCGGCGGACGCGGGCCGCCAGCGTCCGGTACATCAGCTCGATCTCGAGCATCGCGAGATGGCGGCCGAGGCAGAAGTGCGGGCCACCGCCGCCGAACCCGACCTGCGGGTTGGGGCTGCGCCCGATGTCGAAGGTGAACGGGTCGCCGAACACGGTCTCGTCGAAGTTGGCGGAGGCGTAGAACATCACGACCTTGTCGTTCTCGCGGATGAGCTGGCCGCCGAGCTCGACGTCCCGGGTGGCGGTGCGGCGGAAGCCGTTGACCGGGCTGACCCAGCGCACGATCTCGTCGGCGGCCGTCGTCGCGAGGTCGGGGTCGGCCCGGAGGCGTTCCCACTGCTCGGGATGGTCGATCATGGCCTGCATCCCACCCGCGATGGCGTTGCGCGTGGTCTCGTTGCCGGCGAACATCAGCAGCAGGAAGAACAGGTCGAACTCCAGCTCGGAGAGCTCGCCGCCGTGCTCGTCCGGGACGATCAACCGGCTGATGATGTCGTCGGCCGGGCACGCGCGCTTGCTGGCCCCGAGATCGTTGGCGTACTGGTAGGCCTCCATGGCGGCGATCGCCGGATCGCCGTCCTTGTCGAGCCGCAGGTCGGTCGCGGCGGCGAGCCGGTTCGACCAGTCGAAGAGCTTGTACCGGTCCTCGACCGGGACGCCCATCAGCTCGGCGATCACGATCAGCGGAAGATCGGCGGCACACAGCTCGACGAAGTCGCCGCTGCCGGCGGCGAGCGCCTCGGTCACGATGGTCTCGCAGGCGTCCTGCAGGTGTTCGCGCATGCGAGAGATCATTTTCGGTGTGAACCCGCGGTTGACGAGGCTGCGGAGCTGGTTGTGCTCCGGCGGGTCCATGTTGAGCATCATCAGTCGCTGCTGGGCGCGCTCCTCCTCGGGCATCTCGGCGAGGATGGCGGTGCACCGGCTCGAGGAGAAGACCTCCGGGGTGCGCGAGACGCGCACGACGTCGGCGTGCCGGGTGACGGCCCAGAACCCGTCCGGCTGCTGGTGGTCCGGGTGCCGGAAGACCGGCGCCTGGGCGCGCAGCACCCGGAAATCCTGGTGGGGGATGCCGGCCTGGTAACGGTCGGGGTCGTAGACATCGATCGTCGCGAGCGACATGCGGTCCTCCGAACGGCGAACAGTGCCGACTGGCTCCACCGACTCCGGCGCGCCCCGAGCGTGTGACGTCGGCGTGTCGAGCAAGGGCGATGGTGTGCGCCTCATCTTTACAGTTCTTTCATTAATTGACAAGAATGTATACCTCGGGACGTCCCGTTGTGGCGGGCCGCGGTGGTCGCGGCCGAGGGGCTGGCGACCGTTGCCTGCCGCCGATGAAGGGAATACTTTATGCACTATCTGATCTCGACGGCGGTCCGGGTCGCCGGTCACCGGGCCCGCGGCACGACCAGTGCCCACGGGCCGGCGAATGTCCACGGCACGGCCAGGTGTTCGGGAGGAACGTGGTGAGCGCGCGTGTGGGGCTGTTCATCGACGGGCGATGGCAACCGCCCGCTGGGCCGGACCTGATCGAGGTCATCTCGTCGGCGACCGAGCAGGTCGAGGGAGGTACGAGGTGACGGCGCGCAGGCAGGCCGACATGCTGACCGAGCTGGGTTTCTACGCTCTCGCGGGACACAGCTCCAACCCGCGCGACCTGGTCGACGAGGTGCGCGCCGCCGAGGACCTCGGTCTGGGCGCGACGTTCGTGTCCGAAAGGTTCAGCACCAAGGACGCGGCCACGCTCGTCGGGGCGGCCGGCGCGGTCAGTGAGTCGATCGGGATCGCCACCGGGGCGACGAACCACAACACCCGGCACCCCATCGTCACCGCCACCGTCGCCAGCACCGCGCACCGGCTGACCGGGGGCAGGTTCGCTCTCGGGCTCGGCCGCGGCTTCGACCGGCTGTTCACCGCGTTCGGCCTCGCCCCGGTCACCAGCGCGCAGCTCGAGGACTTCGTCGGGCTGATGCGCCGGCTGTGGCGCGGCGAGATGGTGCTCGGGCACGACGGGCCGGCCGGCACCTACCCGTACCTGCACCAGGACGCCGACTTCGACGAGGACATCCCGGTGATGCTCGCCGCGCTCGGGCCGCGCTCGCTGGAGCTGGCCGGTCGGTGCATGGACGGCGTCATCCTGCACACCTTCTACTCGGACGCCGCCGTCGCGGCCGCGCTGGAGGCCGTCGCACGCGGTGCGAAGGCGGCCGGTCGCGATCCGGCGAGTGTGCGGGTCTGGTCGGTGCTCGCCACCGTCTCGGACGAGGTTCCCGAGGACCTCCGGTTACTCAAGACCGTCGGGCGGCTCGGCTCCTACCTGCAGGGGTACGGCGACCTGCTGGTCCGGGTCAACGGCTGGGACCCGGCGGTGCTCGCCCGGTTCCGGGCCGACGAGGTGGTGGGGGCCGTCAGGGGCGGGATCGACGCCAAGGCGACGACGGCGCAGCTCGAGCACATCGCCACGCTCATCCCGCCCGAGTGGCTGGCGACCAGCGCGACCGGCAGCCCCGAGCGGTGCGCCGCCGCCGTCGCGGCCCAGTTCGACCTGGGGGTGACCGGAGTGATCATGCACGGGGCGACGCCCGCCGAGCTCGCCCCCGTGGTGGCGGCCTATCGGAAGATCAGACCGCCCGCGCTGCCCGCGCTGCCCGCGAACCCGGGCCGGTCGGCGTGAGCATCCCCGACCCGGGGAACCGGCGCGCTCCCGGCGAGGGTGCGGACATCCCGGCGATCGGCGACCCGGCGCACGTCGTCGACGCCGCGCTGACCTGCCGGTGGGAGAGCCGCTGCCAGTCGCCGTACTCGCTCGTCCACGGGGACTACCGGCTGGACAACCTGATGTTCCCGCCGGACGGCTCCGGGGTCTGCGCCGTCGACTGGCAGACGATCATCATCGGGCTGCCGGCGCGGGACCTCGCCTACTTCCTAGCCACGGCGCTGCCGCCAAGCCTGCGCCGGGCCGAGGAGGTCCCGATCGTCTCCGCCTACCACGGCCGGCTCGTCGAGCTGGGCGTGCGCGGCTACTCGGCGCGGGAGTGCTTCGCCGACTACCGGCGCGGCATGCTGCACGGACCGCTGATCACGGTGCTCGGCTGCATGTACGCCACCGCGTTGCGCTCGGCGGACTCGGACCGGATGTTCCTGTCGATGGCGCGGGGCTGCTGCGCCGCGATCCGCGACCTCGGGTCACTCGACCTGGTGGAGAACTCGTGACCGGCGGAGAAGTCGTGGCCGGCGGAGAAGTTCTGACCGGCGGCCCCGTCCCGGCGGCGCGGCCTCGTGGTGCGCCGGACGGGACGGGACGTGAGGTCAGCGTCGCTGGAACACCGCGGGGCGCTTCTGCGCGAAGGCCAGCGGGCCCTCCTTGGCGTCCTCGGACCGGAACACCGCCTCGGCGTACGGCTTCTCGTGCGCGAAGGCCTCGCTCTCCGACAGCCCCGCGGTCTCCCGGAGGGTCCGCAGGACGGCCTCCACGGCCAGCGGGCCGTTCTGGGCGATCACCCCCGCGATCTCGAGTGCCTTCGTGAGGGTCTCGCCGGCGGGGACGACGTGGCCGACCAGACCGGTGCGCAGCGCCTCGGGCGCGCTCATGTGCCGGCCGGTCAGGAGCAGGTCCGCGGCGACAGTGTAGGGAACCTGCCGGGGGAGCCGGACCACCCCGCCGCCGTTGGGGTAGAGCGACCAGCGCACCTCCGAGAGCCCGAACCTGGCGTCCTCGGCAGCGACCCTGATGTCGGTGGCCAGCAACAGCTCCGCGCCGCCGGCGATCGCGCTCCCCTCGACGGCCGCGACGACCGGCTTGCGTGGCCGGGAGGTCTTCAGCAGGCCCTTGTACGCGAGGTCGGGATCGGCGGCGAAGCGCCGCCCGGTCTCCGCCCGGTCCTCCTCACGCTCGTCGGAGTCGCCGGCCATCGCGCGCAGGTCCATGCCGGAGCAGAACGTCCCGCCGGCACCGGTCACGACGATCACGCGGACGTCGGGCTCCTCGTCCGCCCGGACCCAGGCGTCGGCGAGCAGCCGGAGCGAGGTGAGGGTGAGCGCGTTGCGCCGACGCGGTCGGTTGAGCGTGATCGTCAGGACGGGGCCGTCCTGCTCCACCAGAACCTGTTCTGCCAGAACCTGGGACATGGTTCGCTCCGAATCGGTGCGCGGGCCTTCGCCGCGGGAGGTGGGCTGGGCCGGCCGGAGGGGAGCTCGTCGGGCGATGCGGGACCTTCTCGCGCCGGCGAATTTAGGCTACCATCTGTTGCGGATTACCGGTCGGAGTCGTTACGGTCGCGGTGTCCCAGCGGTTTCCCGGCGGAGGCGTCGAGAGACCCGAGGCCTGGCGCGGCGCCTGAGGAAGCCCGCCCGCCTCCCGTGGCTCTCCGGCTTCTGGCGCACTTCCGCTGCCTCATGCCTTGCGCCTTTCCCGCGCCTTTCCCGCGCTGTTCCCCGCGCGGCGGTGCCGACTCAGGTCCCAGACGTTGGAGGTCCCGACGATGTATCCGGGTACGCACGCCGCCACGCATCCCGACAGGGCCGCCGTTGTCATGGCCGTCTCGGGTGAGCGGGTCAGCTATCGCGAGCTCGACGAGCGCTCCGTCCGCCTCGCCCGCCTGCTCGACGAACGCGGCGTCGGGCCGGGGGAGACGGTCGCGATCGTGGCGGAGAACCACCCGCGCTACTTCGAGGTCGTCTGGGCCGTGCTGCGGTCGGGGCGCTACCTGACGGCGGTGAACTGGCATCTCGCGCCGAGCGAGGCCGCCTACCTGGTGAACGACTCCGAGGCCGGGGCGCTGGTGACCACGAAGCGGTTCGCGGAGCTGGCGAAGGGGATCGTCGCCGAGCTGCCCGGTGCCGCCACGCGGCTGATGATGGACGGCGTCGAGGAGGGCTTCGAGCCCTACGAGAGCACCGTCGCCGGCCACAGCGCCGAGCCGCTCGCGCGCCAGCCGCGGGGCGAGATGATGCTGTACTCGTCGGGGACGACGGGCCGGCCGAAGGGCATCCGGCGCCGGCTGAGCGGCGACCCGGTCGACGCTCCGTCCGGCGGGGGCGTCTCCATGATGGAGCGGCTGCTGTTCCGGATGGACGCCGAGAGCGTCTATCTCTGCCCGACGCCGCTGTACCACGCGGCCGGCCTGCAGTGGTCGGCCGGCGTGCACGAGCTGGGTGGAACGCTGGTCATCATGGAGAAGTTCGACGCCGAGGGCATGCTGGCCGTCGTCGAGCGGCACCGGGTGACCCATGTGCAGGTTGTGCCGACCATGCTCGTCCGGCTCCTGAAGCTGCCTGCGGACGTCCGCGCGAAGTACGACCTCTCGACACTGCGGTGTGTGGTGCACGCCGCCGGGCCGTGCCCCGTGGAGGTCAAGCGGCGGATGATCGACTGGCTGGGCCCGATCGTCGACGAGTACTACGCCGGCACCGAGGGCTGCGGGCTGACCTACATCGGCGCCGCCGACTGGCTGGCGCACCCCGGATCGGTGGGCCGGCCCCTGGTCGGCATCCCGCACATCTGCGACGACGAGGGTCGGGAGCTGGGGCCGGGGGAGGCCGGGCTGCTCTATTTCGAGCGGGACGAGGCGCCGTTCGAGTACCACCGCGACCCGGAGAAGACCCGCGAGAGCCGGCACCCGCTCCACCCGAACTGGACGACCTGCGGCGACATGGGCTACCTCGACCCGGACGGCTACCTGTACCTGACCGACCGGAAGAGTTTCACGATCATCTCGGGGGGCGTCAACATCTACCCCGCGGAGATCGAGGCGGCGCTGGTCATGCACCCGCTCGTCGCGGACGTGGCGGTGTTCGGCCTGCCGGACCCGGAGATGGGCGAGTACGTGCACGCGGTGGTGCAGCCCGCCGACGGCGTGGACGGTTCGCCCGAGCTCGCCGAGGACCTGCGCTCACACCTGCGCGGGCAGCTCGCCGGCTACAAGGTGCCCCGGGTGGTCGTGTTCCGCGCCGAGCTGCCGCGGATGCCCACCGGGAAGCTCGCCAAGGGGGCGCTGCGATCGGAGTACCTGACAGCGGCAGACTGACCGCCGCCGCCCGATCCCCGGCGCTGGCGGGGATCGGGCGGCCAGGCGGGAGGTTCGTCAGACGACCTCGATGATCATTGCGGCTCCCATGCCGCCGCCGGCGCACATGGCGACGCAGCCGAGCGATCCGCCCCGGCGGCGCAGTTCGTTGACCATGGTGACGACCATCCTGGCGCCGGTGGCGGCGATCGGGTGGCCGAGACTGGCGCCACTGCCGTTGACGTTGACGATCCCGGGATCGATCCCCAGCGATCGGACGGCCGCGACCGGTACCGAGCAGAAGGCCTCGTTGATCTCGAAGAGGTCGACGTCGCCGATCGTGAGACCGGCCCGGTCCAGCGCCTTGGGGATGGCGCGGGTCGGTGCCAGGCCCGTCAGGGCCGGGTCGATGCCGGCCGTCGCCCAGGCCCGGACGCTGGCCAGTGCAGTGAGCCCGTGCGTGGCGGCATAGGCGTCGCTGGTCAGGGTCAGCGCGGCCGCGGCGTCGTTGAGGCCGGCCGAGTTGGCGGCGGTCACGGTCGCGCCCGGATGGTCGGGGCGCAGCAGGGGGAGCGCGGCGAGCTTCTCGAGGGTGGTGCCGCGGCGCGGGTGCTCGTCGGTGTCAAAGCGGATCTTCGTCCCGTCAGGACGGACGACGTCGAGCGGGACGATCTCCTCGACGAACGCGCCGGAGTCGATGGACGCCAGCGCCCGGTCCTGGGTGTAGACCGTCCACTCGTCGACGTCGTGCCGGGTCAGCCCCGCCGCGCGCGCGGTGTTCTCGCCGACGGTGATCGCCATGTCGAACGCGGGCGCCTGCGGGGTCTCCGGGTGCGGGGCCGACATCCATGTCCGGTAGGTGCCCTCGCCGTCCCGTTTCGAGCCCAGGATCTGGTTACTGAGGCTCTCGGTGCCGCCCGCGACGACCACGTGCTCCATACCCGCGCGGATGCCGGCGGCGGCGACAGCCACCGCTGACAGCCCGCCCGCGCAGTGCCGGTTCGCGGCCAGGCCGGAGACGTCGTGCAGCCCGAGGCGGACGGCGACGTTGCGGGCGATCACCCCGCCGCCCTGGTAGGCCTCGGCGAGGATCAGGTCGTCCACGTCGCCGGCGGGTACCCCGGCGCGTTCCAGCGCGGCGGGGACGACGGCCTCGGCGAGGTCGAAGGCGTCCAGCCCGACGAGGGTGCCCTTGCGGGCGCGTCCGATCGCGGTGCGCGCGGTCGAGACGATGACTGCGTCGATCATGACCATCTCCTGGCGACGGTGGCCCCACGCCGCGCGGCCCCGCGCCGCCGGGCGACCCGGGGCCGCGCGGCGCGCGGGCTGTTCGGGGTGGAAGCGGGTGCCGGCGTCGATCCGGATGACCTCCGCGCTCCGCGGCGGGCGGCTGATCTCCCCGCACGCTACCGCCGACCCGAGAATTTACGCAACAGATTGATGCATCTGGGTGTGCGTGCCTAGCTGGGTGGCCGGTTGTCCGCCCTGCCGTCCGTCGGGCGGGTGGTCTTCCCGGCAGCGGGTCCGACGCCGGCCGCGGCTCTGATCATGGTTGCCAGTCGGCGCATGAACTCCTCGTCGACCGGCTCGTTGATCACGCACACGCGGGTGATCAGGGTGGAGAGCATGCACTCGGCGAGCATGGAGACGTCGGCCCCGGGATCGATCTCGCCCCGCTCGACCGCGCGCCGGAACGGGGTGAGGACGAAGGTCATGTCGCGCCGGGCGGATTCCTGCAGGCCCGCGCGCAGCCGGTCGTCGTTCGCGGTCACCCGGGTCTTGAGCAGGGCCAGGGTGGTGGGGTGGTTGAAGACCTTGAGCAGGCCCTCGCAGAGCTTGTCGAGGTCCTGGTCCCAGCTGCCCTCGTCCGGGCGCGGCAGCGCCGCCGACTCCGCGGCGACGAGCACGTCCCGGACGAGGTCCGCCTTGCTGGCCCACTGCCGGTAGAGCGTGGTCTTGTGAACTCCCGCGGCCGTGGCGACGTCCTCGATGCGCAGCGCCTCGTAGCCGACGCTGCCGAGCTGGGAGCGGACAGCGGCGAAGACGTCCCGGCGGACGCGCTCGGTCAGGCCGCGAGGCCGGCCCCGGCCGCGCCGTGCCTCCGCGCGTCGGTCGCCTTCTGTGTCGAACCCCGTCTCCGCCATGTCCACTCCGCCTGCCCGGCACACCCGCGGCACGCCCGGCGCGCCCGCGCCGGGTGGGTGGGGTGATCGGCCGCCGTGGGGATCCTATCCGGGCGCCTGCCAGGTCGGAGCCGTCGACGGACCCGCGCCTGGGCGGGGGCGGAAGCTCGTCCGGTCGCCACCCCGACCGTTTATATGCTACAACAGGTTGCGTGAAGTCCGGAGGGCGCGCCGGATCCTCCTGGCGGCCCCCGTGATGTTTCCGGGCCGGCGCGTCCCCGCCCGCCCGGGCGTGAGCCGAAGTCCTGGCCGGCGGTGGGAATGACCGCAGGGCATCTCCCGCCGACGTCGAAGGGATCCGCGATGTCGTTCCCGCTGGGAACTCCCGTCATCGACACGATGATCTCGTTCCCCACGCCGGACTCGTCGCAGTACGACTTCATCCGCCGGCAGCTCAAGGACTCGTCGAAGTCCTTCGAGTTCCCGGCCGAGTACATGTTCAGAAGCGTTCCGCACGACCTCCCGACCGACGACCCGGTCAGCGTGACCCTGCACGAGATGGACCGGTTCAACATCGAGAAGGGTCTCGTCGGCTGCCGCGGCGGCGCGGCGCGGCTCGCCCTGCGGAAGTTCCCGGACAGGTTCGTCGCGAGCACGTCGATCGGTAACCCGTCCGACGTCATGGGCAGCGTCCGCGGTCTCGTCGAGGACTACGAGACCTACGGGGTGCGGGCGGCCGACGTCTTCCCGGCGGGTACCTTCCCGCAGGTCGCGATCGACGACGCGAAGATGTACCCGATCTATGCCAAGTGCGTGGAACTGGGGATTCCCATCTTCGTGTGCGCAGGCGTTCCCGGCCCGCGGCTGCCGTTCGCCCCGCAGAAGGTCGAGCTGATCGACCAGGTGATGTTCGACTTCCCCGACCTGGTCCTCGTCACCCGGCACGGCTGTGAGCCGTGGACCGACCTGGCGGTGAAGCTGCTGCTCAAGTGGCCCAACCTGTACTACTCGACGTCGGCGTTCGCGCCCCGGTACTACCCCCGCGAGATCGTCGAGTTCGCCAACACCCGCGGCGCGGACAAAGTCATCTACGGCGGCTACTTCCCGATGGGGCTCACCCTCGACCGGATCATGAAGGACATGCAGGACGTCCCGTTCCGGGACCACGTCTGGTCGAGGTTCCTGCACGAGAACGCCCGCCGCGTGCTGCGCCTCGACGAGTGAAGCGCCTGGACGAGTGAAGCACCCTGACGACGGGCCGCCCTGACGACCGGCAGACCTGAGCGATCCACGGCAGCGAGGAGACATCGACGTGTCCATCGGTCTCGACACCGACCATGCGGCGCTCGCCGACTCGGTCCGCGGGTTCGTGGCCCGGCACGCGCCGTCGGAGGCGGTGCGTGCCGGCATGCCTGACTGGGCCGCGGGCGCCGCGCCCGACTACTGGCAGAGGGTCGTGTGGCCGGGGATCGTCGAACAGGGCCTGACCTCCCTGCACCTGCCGGAGGAGTTCGGCGGCGGCGGCGCCGGACCGGTGGCGCTGTCTGTCGTGGTCGAGGAGGCCGCCCGCGGCCTGCTGCCGGGACCGCTGCTGCCCAGCGCGCTGACCAGCGCGGTGCTGGCCCGCTACGGCGACGACGGCACGCGCAAGCGGCACCTGCCGGGACTCGCCGCCGGGGCCACGGGCGCCACCGCGCTGACGGTGGCCGGGCTGGCGGCGACCCCGCTGGCCGACGGCGAGTACCTGGTCAGCGGCTCGACGCTGCCGGTCCTCGGCGCCCCCGGCGCGGCGCTGCTGCTCGTGGGCGCCACCACACCCGAGTCCGGCGACCTCTGGTTCGTCGTGGAGCCGGGGCCCGGCGTCGAGGTCGCGGTGGGCGCGCCCGTGGACCATACGCGCGCGGTCGGCGTCGTCACCCTCACCGACGTCGTCGCCCGTCCCGCCCAGGTCGTCGGAGTCGGGACGGACCAGGTACGGGCCGTGGCGGCGGTGCTGTTCGCCGCGGAGGCGGTGGGGCTCGCCCGGTGGTGCCTCGACACGGGCGTGGCCTACGTCAAGGTACGGGAGCAGTTCGGACGTCCGGTCGGATCGTTCCAGGCGATCAAGCACAAGTGCGCCCGGATGTTCATCGACATGGAGATGATGTCCGCGTCGGCGTGGGACGCCGCGCGGTCGCTGGAACAGGGTGAGGAGCAACTCGCCCTCGCCGCGGCCGGCGCGGCCGTGGCCTGCCTGCCGACGGCGACCGGGATCGGCCTGGCGACGATCACCCTGCTCGGCGGCATCGGGTACACCTGGGAGCACGACGCGCATCTGTACTGGCGGCGGGCGATGACGCTGGAGAACCTGCTCGGGCCGGTCAGCGACTGGGAGTACCGGGTGGGCGAGCTGGTCCGGGTCACCGCGCGCGACTTCGGCGTCGACCTCTCCGCCGCGGACCCGGCCTTCCGGGCGCGGGTCGCCGGTGTGCTCGACGAGGTGGCCGCGCTGCCGGCCGAGGGCCCGGCCCGCCGCGAGCGGCTCGCCGCCGAGGGGCTGGTGATGCCGCACTACCCGAAGCCGTACGGCATCGGGGCCACCCCGATCGAGCAGCTCGTGATCGCGCAGGAGTACGAGCGCTCGGGAGTGGAGCAGCCGCGGCTGATCGTGGGGGACTGGGCGCTGCCGACCATCCTCGCGTCCGGCTCCGAGGAGCAGAAGGAGTTCTTCGTCCCGGCCACCCTGCGCGGCGAGATCGTGTGGTGCCAGCTGTTCAGCGAACCGGGCGCGGGCTCGGACCTGGCGTCGCTGTCCACCCGGGCCCGCCGGGTCGCGGGCGGCTGGCTGCTGACCGGCCAGAAGGTGTGGACGTCGAGCGCGCACGAGGCGCAGTACGGCATCTGCCTGGCGCGCACCGACCCCGAGGCGCCCAAGCACCGGGGGATCTCGTACTTCCTCGTCGACATGGCCGCCCCCGGTGTGGACGTCCGCCCGCTGCGCGAGGCCAACGGCGGATACCTGTTCAACGAGGTCTTCCTCAACGAGGTCCTCGTGCCGGACGACCGGCTGGTCGGCGAGGTCAACCAGGGCTGGGCCCTCGCCCGCACCACGCTGGGCAACGAGCGGGTCAGCATCAGCGGGATGCGCCACATCCCGACGGACCTGATCGACCTGGTGGCCTCGGGGGCGCTCGCCGCGGCGGGACGGGACGTGCTGCGCGAGGTCGGGGCCACCTTCAGCACGGCGCACGCGCTGGCGGCGCTGGGGCTGCGCACGGTCCTGCGCAGCCTGTCCGGGCTGCGCCCCGGGGCGGAGTCCAGCGTCGCCAAGGTCGTCGCCTGCGGGCTCACGTCCGACATCGCGGCGCGGGCCATGGGGTGGTTCGGCCCGGCGGCGGCGGTCGCGGACGGCCCCGGCGGGCAGCGCGCCCAGGGTTACCTGACCGTGCCCCCGCAGCTGATCGGCGGCGGCACCGTGGAGATCCAGCTCAACGTCATCGCGGAGCGCATTCTCAACCTTCCCCGCGGATGAGGCCCCCGTGGATCACCCGCAGACTTGATGCTTTATCTAATTCCGTGATCTGCCTGGGAGTCTCATGGGCATCGACATTGACCTGAAGGGCCAGCGCATCCTGGTCGTCGGCGCGTCGTCCGGCATCGGGCGGGCGGCCGCGATCGCCGCCGCCGGCAGCGGCCGCCGGCCTGGTCACCGCGGACTTCATGCAGGTCGACGATGTCGGTGTGGCGCTGGCCGAGATCACCGCACTCGCGCTGGCGCATCCCGGTCTCGGGGTGGACGAGCTGACGCTGAACCCGGCCAGTGCCCCGCTCGACACCGCCGCCCTGCGCGCGCTCGCCACCGGTGCCGCCGCCGGAAGCCGCCCGGACGGCCCGCCCGGCCCGGACGCCGGTGCCGCCTGAGCAGGCCGCCGCGGTGACCGAGCCCCACCCTGCGCCGCCCGTCCCCGGACGGCAGCCCGCGGGGCTGGTGACCGTCGAACATGTGGACGGCTTCGCGGTCCTCACCCTGAACGATCCCGCGCGCCGCAACGCCCTGTCGTACGAGATGAGCCGCGCGCTCGCGGACGGCGTCGCGGTGGCGCTCGCCGCCGGCGCTGGCGCGCTCGTGCTGGCCGCGGCCCCGCCGGTGTTCTGCGCCGGCGGGAGCCTCGACGACCTGATCGAGCCGCGGGCGCCGCTGGCCGAGACCTACGCCGGCATGTTCGCGCTCGCGCGCGCGCCGGTGCCGACGATCGCGGCGGTCGGCGGGGCCGCGATCGGGGCCGGGGTGAACCTGCCACTGGCCTGCGACGTGATCCTCGCGTCCGGGTCGGCGTCGTTCGACCCGCGTTTCCTCGACGTCGGCATCCATCCCGGCGGCGGTCACCTCTGGCGGCTCGCCCAGCGGGTCGGCCGGCAGGGTGCCGCCGCGCTCGTCCTGTGCGGTGACCGGCTCAGCGGCGAGGAGGCGGCCCGGTGCGGGCTGGCCTGGCGCTGCGTGCCGGACGCCGACCTGCTGGAACGGGCCGGCGCGCTCGCGCGCCGCGCTGCCGGCCGGCAGCGCGACCTGGTGGCACGCACCAAGGAGACGCTCGCGGCGATTGGCGCCGGCACCGACGAGGGCACGGCGGTCGCCCTCGAGCTCGCCGCGCAGCAGTGGTCGGTCGACCGGCCCGGCTTCGCCGACCACGTGCGCGCCGTCCGGGACCGGCTGCGGGCGGCCCGCCCGGCCCGCCGTTAGCCGCCGGGCTTCTCCTGCTTGAAGCGGGCGGTGCGCTCGAGGAACTCGGGCGAGTTCATGATCCCGCTGACGATCAGCCGGTCGATGTGCCGCTGGGCGGTGCGGTCCGAGACGTCGGCGTACATGTCGATGGCCAGCTTGGCCACCCCGAGCACCTCGGCGGGGATGCTGACCAGGTCGCGGCAGAACGCGTGGACGTCGTCCAGGAAGGTCTCGGCCGGGAAGACGTCGTGCACCAGGCCGATCCGCCGGGCCTGCTCGGCGCCGACGCGCCGGCCGGCCATCGCCATCCACTTGCCCCAGACCGGGCCGACCAGGCGGGTGAGACGGCTGGTGCCGCCGCTGCCCGCGAGCACGCCGAGGTGGACTTCGGGGACGCCGAACTCGGCCTGCGGGGTGCAGAACCGGAAGTCGCAGGACACCGCCATCTCCACGCCGGCGCCCAGGCAGATGCCCTGGGCGGCGAGCACGATCGGCTTCTCGATCGACTCGAACTCGTCGTAGAGCAGATGATGGCTGCGGTAGTTGCGGCGGAAGTTCCAGCCGGGGTGGGTGTGCTCGGTCCGCGGGTCGCCGGGTCGGTCGCCGACCGGGGCGGAGAGGTCGATGCCGGCGGTGAAGTAGGGCCCGACCGCGGTGATCACCAGGCAGCGCAGGTCGTCGCGGTCGGCGAGGAGCGTGGCGGCCCGCCACAGCGTCTCGGTGATCCGCGGGCCGATGACGTTCCGTTTCGCCTGCCGGTCGATCGTCACGGTCAGGATGCCGTCCCGCTCCGAGAGGCGGGCGTGCTCCTCGCTCTCGGCCGGGTGCGGCCGGCCGTTGTGCTCACCCGTCGTCGTCATCGGTGTCTCCGTCCATGTTCGCCGGTGGGGCGGTTCGCTGGTCAGCCGGGGGGCGCCGGCGCGAACGCCTGGCGGACCATCTGCAGGAACTGGATGTCGGGCAGTCCGGGCTCACCGTCGGCCCGGGTCGCCTCGGCACCCCGGTACGCGCCGACCATGGCGGCCAGCAGCCGGGCCAGCCAGTCGGCGTTCCCGGACCGGATGGTGCCGTCGCGCTGCCCGCGCCGGATCAGCTCGGCCTCGAGCTGCATCGCCGCCGCGTAGCCGTGCGCGATGTCGTCGCCGAGCTGGGGCATGACGGGGCAGCCGTCGGAGAACAGTCGTCCGATGAGCCGGCCGAAGTCGGCGTAGGTCCGGTAGAACTCGACCTCGGCGCGGGTCAGCTCGATGAGCAGGTCGAGGCCCTGCCCCGGCGCCTCGACGAACGACCGGATCCGGGCCATCAGGACGATGGCCCGCCGGTCGATGACCCCGCGCAGCAGATCCTCCTTGTTCTGGAAGTGCAGGTACAGCGCGCCGACCGAGATCTCGCAGCGGTCCGCGACCTCGCGCAGGTTCGTCTCCCGGTATCCGTGCCGGCCGAACAGCTCCTCGGCGGTGTCGAGCATGCGTTCGCGGGTGAGCCGTGTCCTCGCGCCGCGCACCTGGCCGTGGGTCTGGCCGTGGGCCCGGCTGCGGGCTCCGTCGGGTTGGGTGCGCGCGGTCAACGCGGCGTCGCATCCTCGTGGGGTGCTACCGGATGGTCGCCGGCCGTGTCCCGCCGAGCCTGCGCGCCGCCCGTGCCGAAGCGTTCCTCGAGCGAGAGCTTGTGGACCTTGCCGGTGGCGCCGTAGGGGAGGGCGGCGACGAACCGCACATGCGCCGGGACCTTGAACGGGGCGAGACCGGCCGCGACCCAGCGCCGCACTCCGTCGGAGTCGACGGTGGCGCCGTCGGCCGTGGCGCCGTCACGCGGCACGATGACGGCCATCACCTCCTGGCCGAGTTCCCGGTGCGCCACCCCGATCACGGCCGCGTCGGCGATGTCGGGATGGTCGAGCAGCCGGTTCTCGATCTCGATCGGGTAGATGTTCTCCCCACCGCGAATGATCAGGTCGCGCAGGCGGCTCTCCACGTACAGCAGATCGTCCTTGATCCTGCCGAAGTCCCCGGTCCGGTACCAGCCGTCCGGGTCGAGCACGTCGCCGGAGGCCGCCTCGTCCCGCCAGTAGCCCAGGAAGGCGCTCGGTGAACGCAGCCAGATCTCGCCGGTCCCGCCGCCGGTGATCTCCGTGCCGTCCGGTTCACGGATCGTGAGCTCGGTGGTCGGCGTGGGCACCCCGGCCGCGCCCGGGTGGGCGGCGAGCAGCGGGCCGCTGACGGCCGTCCCGATACCGCAGGTCTCCGTCATCCCGTAGCCGCTGGTGACGACGGTGCCCGGCATCAGCCGCGCCACCGCCCGGGACAGCCCGGGTGGAGCCGCCGCGCCGCCGCAGCCGATGGTTCGGATGGCGCCCGCGCCGAGACCGCCGACGCTCGGATGGTCCAGCAGGCGCAGGATCTGGGTCGGCACCCCACTCCACTGGTTGACCCCGTGCCTGGCGGTCAGGTCCAGGTGGACGGCCGGGTCCCAGCGCCCTGGCGGGGACAGGACGAGCGTCATCCCGGACCGGGGCGCCGCGCTCAGCAGCAGCCCGAGTCCGGAGATGTGGAAGAAGGGCCCGACGAGCAGCGAGACCGGGGGGCCCTGCGCGGCCGGTGCCGCACCGGAGACCACCTCGACGGCGCCGCGCAGCGCGGTGTCCAGCCCGAAGTTGATGAGTCCGCGGTGGCTGATGAGCGCGCCCTTGGGCCGTCCGGTGGTCCCGCTGGTGAACAGGATCGCGACGGCGTCGTCCTCGTCGAGGTCGGCGGCGTCCGTCCCGAGGTCGGTGGCGCCCGTCCCGGGGCCGGTGGACCGGCCGGCCGGGAGGCCGTCGGCGGCCGCGAACAGCGCGGCGAACGACGTGGCCGGGATGTCGCCGGCCGAGGCCGCGGACGGCCCGTGACTCCCGGCGGGCTCGCGGGCCCCGGTGGGTTCCCGGGTCCCGGTGGGCTCGCGGGTCCCGGTGAGCCGGGCGAGCCTGGGTCCGTCCGCGACCAGCAGGTGGGGCTGGGTCAGTTCGAGCCCGTAGGCCAGCTCCGGCGCGGCCCACCAGGCGTTGAGGCCGACGACGACCGCGCCCAGCGTGATCACCGCCCACATCGTCAGCGCGTGTTCCGGGCTGTTCGCGCCGGCGAGGGCGACCCGGTCGCCCGGCCGCACGCCGTGCCGGCGGCGCAGCACCGCGGCCAGCGCCGGGACGCTCCGCGCGGCCTCGGCGTAGGTCAGCGTCCGGTCACCCTGCACGAGGTAGGGCCGGTCGGGGTGGTCCCGCGCCGCCTCGGCGAGGACCGCGACGAGGTCGCGGTGCCGCTGCGCGAAGACCGTCATCTCGACGCCGCGCACCTTCGCCCGGACCAGCTCGAAGGGGGCCCCCGGGCCGAGCAGCACCGGGCGCAGCGCCGGTGGGACGCGGTCGAGATCGGGCCAGCGCAGCATGTTCGCCCCCTGGGCGGCAGAGTGCATATTTAATACAATCTTACCTGGTGGCTCGGGCTCGCGTGTCTGACGGACCGGCGCGAGTCCGGTGATCCTCACGAGCGGAGACCGGCATGCAAGCGGAAGACCTCATCCTGATCAGCGTCGACGACCATCTGATCGAGCCCCCCGACCTGTTCGCGGGCCGGCTCCCCGCCCGGTTCGCCGACGCGGCCCCCCGCGTCGTCCGGCGGCCCGACGGTTCGGACGTGTGGACGTTCAACGGCGCGGTCATCCCCAACATCGGCCTGAACGCCGTGGCCGGGCGGCCGAAAGAGGAGTACGGCGTCGAGCCGACGGCCTTCGAGGAGATGCGGCCCGGCTGCTACGACATCCACGAGCGGGTCAGGGACATGAGCGCCGGTGGGGTGCTCGGGTCGATGTGCTTCCCGTCCTTCCCGGGCTTCAGCGCCCGGGTGTTCGCCGCCGCCGCGGACAAGGACCTCGCGCTGTCGGTCGTGCGCGCGTACAACGACTGGCACCTCGACGAGTGGTGCGGCAGCTACCCGGACCGCTTCATCCCGATGGCGCTGCCCGTCCTGTGGGACCCGGAACTGGCGGCGGCCGAGGTCCGGCGGGTGGCGGCCAAGGGGTGCCATTCGCTCACGTTCACCGAGAACCCGGCCGCCCTCGGCCTGCCCAGCTTCCACGACGAGCACTGGGATCCGCTGTGGCAGGCCCTCGTCGACGAGGACGTCGTCCTGTCGATCCACCTCGGCTCGTCCGGGAAGCTGTCGGTGACCGCCCCCGACGCCCCGGTCGACGTGATGATCACGCTACAGCCGATGAACATCTGCCAGGCGGCGGCCGACCTGCTCTGGTCGCGGGTCCTCAAGAAGTTCCCCGGAATCAGGATCGCGCTGTCGGAGGGCGGGACGGGCTGGATCCCCTATTTCCTGGACCGCGTCGACCGCACCTATGACATGCACCGGCGGTGGACCGGGCAGGACTTCGGCGGCCGGCTCCCGAGCGAGGTCTTCCGGGAGCACTTCCTGACCTGCTTCATCGCCGACCCGGTGGGGATCCAGCTGCGCGGCCTGATCGGCCTGGACAACATCGCCTGGGAGTGCGACTACCCGCACTCCGACTCGTCGTGGCCGTATGCGGCCGAGGAGCTCGCCGAGGCCGCCGCGGGCGTCCCGGACGCGGAGCTGAACAGGATGTCCTTCGAGAACGCCATGCGCTGGTACTCCTTCGACCCGTTCGCGTACCGGGCCAGGGAGCGCTCGACCGTCGGCGCGCTGCGGGCGGAGGAGGCGGGCCGGGACGTCTCGACCAGGTCGTACGACAGCGGCCGCTTCGTCCGCAGCGGCACGGGGGTGGAGCTGGGCTCCCTGGTGGAGCAGGTCACCGCCTGACGGACCGGACGTCGGACGCGTCCACGATCGGGTTGCGGATCGTGCCCACCCGCTCGATCCACACCTCGACGACGTCGCCCGGGACCAGGTAGCGGGGCGGCTTGCGGATGTAGCCGACTCCGGCGGGGGTGCCGGTGATCAGGACGTCGCCCGGGTTGAGGGGCACGGTGCGGCTCACGAACGACAGGATCCGGCCGATCGAGAAGATCATGTCGCTGGTGTCGCCGTCCTGCACGACCTCGCCGTTGACGCGGGTGACCAGCCGTAGGCCCGCCGCCGGGTCGCCGACCTCGTCGGCCGTCACGACCGGCCCCATCGGCCCGCTGCGGTCCGCGTTCTTGCCCAGCGTCCACTGCGCCGAGGCACCCTGGGCGCGGCGGGCACTGAGATCGTTGAACACCGCGTAGCCGAACACGCCGCGCATCGCCGTGTCCTCGTCGACGTCCGTCAGGCCGGAGCCGACGATGACGGCGAGCTCGCCCTCCCAGTCCAGGCCCCGCTCGCCCGGCGGGACGGGGACCGGGGTGCCGTCCACCGCCAGGGACGCGGTCCACCGGCCGAAGATCGGCGGCTTTCTGGGCGGTTCCAGCCCGGTCTCCGCGGCGTGCGCGTGGTAGTTCAGCCCCATGCCGAGGATCCGCGCCCCGGCCGGTACGGGCGGCACGAGCTCGACGTCGGCGAGGTCGTGCTCGCCGGTGGTGACCCGGCGTGCCTGGGTGGTCCAGCCGGCGAGGTCGGCGTAGAAGTCGTCGACCTCCGTGAGGCGGGCGACCCGCCGCGGCTCGTCCCCGGCCGGCTCGTCCCCGGCCGTGCCGGCCCCGCCGGCGCCGAGCACCAGGCCGACCATGACGCGCCGTCCGTCCCGCAAGCCCACGAACCGCATCGAACCCGCCTTCTACCCAGCTCGGACACCGGCCGCACCGGTTCGGCCACCGGCATTGTGCACCAGGGAGCGGGGCGGTCAGGCGCCGACGGCGGGGACCTTCGTCTCCAGGTACTCCTCGAAGCCGCCCAGGCCCATCTCCCGCCCGATCCCGCTCTGCCGGTCCCCGCCGAACGGCATGTCCGGGGCGTAGCACCGGCCGCCGTTGCCGTTGCCGTTGCCGTTGACGTTGACGGAGCCGGTGCGCACCCGGCGGGCGATCGTCATCGGTCAGTCGGCCGGCGACCAGAGGATGTTGCGCGCGTGCAGCAGCTCGACGACATGGTCACCGTGGTCGCGCAGCAGGTGGACGAACTCCGCCGAGGCCCGGGCCCCGTCGCCCGCGCTGATCGCGCTCTGCACGGCACCGATGCCGCGCTTCTGCACCTCGATCGTCCCGGGCACGAGGGCGAAGAAGTTGCCCGGGATGATGCCGGTCATCAGCCGGGAGAACGAGGACAGCCGGGGGGAGTGGGCCATGGCGAAGATCTGGCGCAGGTAGGCCTCGTTCGCGTGCAGGAGCTCGTCGGGCCGCGTCGCCGCCTGGAGCGCGCGTTCGGCGGCGGCCAGCACCGCCACGCCCGCCGCGTCACCGCGTTCGGTGCCGCGTTCGGCCGCCAGCCCGTACAGCTCGCCCAGCAGCGCGTAGTAGTCGATGACCGAGTTCCGGTCCAGGCCGTGCACGAACGCGCCGCGGTGCGGTTCGATCGCGATCCAGCCCTCGCTCTCCAGCGCGATCATCGCCTCGCGCACCGGGATGCGGCTGACGCCGAGCTCCTCGGCGATCTCGTCCTGGCGGACGTGGTCACCCTGCCGCAGGGCGCCAGCGAAGATCAGGCCGCGGATGTGGTCGGCGACCTGGCTGCCGCTGCTCCTGCGGTCGACGATCGGCCGCTTGGTGCCCGCGCGGTTGGGCTGCGAGCCGGCGGCGGTCGCCGTCCGACGGTTGGGAGAGATGTTCGCGCTCCTTCGTGGGCGGTCCCGGATTGTTCTCGGCGTGTAGAAAATATCCAATCTTTGGTTGGATGCTCGTCCGCACGCCGGGAGACCGTCCTCACGTCGAGGCCGACCGGGCTCGGCGCGTAGCAGCGCGGCCTGCTCCGGGAAGCGGGCCAGGGCCATCAGCCCGTTCGGGATGCCCTCGGCATTGGAATCCCCCCGCGTTCACGGGAGGGAGGATGTCAAAGGGATTGAAGCCGAGCATCGGGCCCCCTGCCTCGGTCTGGTGTGGTGTCCGGCCCCGGCCCCGGCCCCGGCCCCGGTGACCGGTCCGGGGCCGGGGCCGGTTCGGTCGGGGTGTCCGCGCCGGCGGTGATGCCGAGGTAGGCGGTGGCCAGGTGCTCCGAGTCGACGTCCGCGGCCGGCCCGTCCCAGGTGATGTGCCCGACGGTGAGGAAGGCGACCCGGTCGGCCAGGGCGAGCGCGTCGCGGGTCTTCTCCTCGGCGATGAGCAGCGCGGTGCCGCGGGCCCGGAGTTGGCGCAGCGTGTCGAAGATCTGGTCGATGACGAGCGGGGCCAGCCCGAGGGAGGGCTCGTCCGCCACGAGCAGGCGCGGCGGGCGGACGAGAGCCGGGGCGAGGGTGAGCATCTGCTGCTCTCCGCCCGAGAGCGAGCCGGCCGGCTGGTCGCGGCGCCGGGCCAGCGACGGGAAGGCGTCGTAGGCCCCGGCCCGCTCGTCGGCCTGGCGCAGCCAGAGGGTCAGGTTCTCCTCGACGGAGAGGTCGGGGAAGATCCCGCGGCCCTCCGGGGCCAGGTAGACGCCGTCGCGTTCCCGGTGCTGTGCCGGGGTGCGGGTGATGTCCTCGCCGGCCAGCTCCATGGTGCCGGCGGTGGGTGGGAGCAGACCCCCGACCACCGCGCACAGAGTGCTCTTGCCGGCTCCGTTGCTGCCCAGCAGCGCGACGGCCTCGCCAGGCGCGATCGTCAGGCCGATCCCGTGCAGTACTTCGATCTCGCCGTAGCCGGCGCGCAGACCCGCGGCGCGGAAGATCGGCGCGGCTGCCTCCGCCGCGGACTCGGGCGGAGTTCCGGCCCCGGCCGGGGCCGTGGTCGCTACAGGCTTCGTCACCGAACTCACCGCCGGCTCCGCCGCCGACTCCGTGACCGCCGGGCCCGGGGCGGTGGCGAGCCTCAGTGCCCGGCGCCGACGCTGCTCCCGGGTGGCGCGCCCGATCGCGGCCAGCGCGCCGTCCGGGTCGCGGGCAAGACCGATGGCACCGAGACCGAACAGGATCTGCATGAAGTAGGTCGACGCCGGCACGTTCTCGAGCGCCTGCGGCGCGAGCACCGTCACCAGTCCCGCGAGCACGGCTCCGGCCGGCCGCCGGACGCTGAACGTCACCGTCGTGGCCAGCCAGACGAGGCCGAGCAGGACGTCGTAGTCGGTGTTGGTGACCCGGCCGCGGCTGGCGGCCAGCAGCACGCCGCCGAAGCCGGCGATCCCGGCCGAGATGACGAAGACGAGGAGCTTCATCCGGCCGACCGCGATCCCGCTGGTACGGGCGCCGACGTCGGTCGACCGGACGGCCAGCATCGCGCGGCCGGTGCTCGACGAGCGCAGCGCGTGCACCAGCCAGATGGTGATCCCGACCAGGACCAGCAGGAAGGCGACCAGCCAGCGCGGGTTGGACGTGTCGACCAGGCCGAGATCAGGAGCCGGTACGGCCCAACCGCCGGAACCGTTCGAGATGTCGTGGATCTGGAACAGCAGGCTCTGGCCGACGAAGGCGAGCGCGAGCGTGGACAGCGCGAGCGGCAGCCCGCCCAGGCGCCGGGTCGGCAGCGCCACGACCGCGCCGGTGAGCGCGGCGACGGCGGTACCGGCGAGCAGCGCCACCCCGAAGGGGACGTCGTGGGCGAGCAGGAATCCGGCGGTGAACGCGCCGGAGAGGACGAACGCCGCCTGGGCCAGGCTCACCATCCCGCCGATGCCGGTGACGACGGTGAACGACATGAGCACGATCGCCGTCGCGAGACCCTGCGCGAGCAGCCCGGCCCAGAAGTCGGTGGCGCCCCAGGCGGTGTAGGCGAGCAGGCCGACCGTCGCCGCCACCCACAGCGTCCGGCGGCGCCACAGCGAGATCTCGGTCGGGTCCTGGGCCGGTGGTTTCTCCTCCAGCGTCGTCCCGGCCCGCCGGCCGCGCTCGGCGCCGAAGTAGATCAGCAGCAGGAACAGCAGGATGAACGGCACGGCCGTCGGGAAGCCGGTGATGTCCAGGTCGACGTAGCCGGCGACCAGGTTCTGCGCCACACCGAGCAGCAACCCGCCGGCCATCGCCACCGGGATCGAGGTCATCCGGGCGAGCACCACGGCCGGGATCGAGATGAACAGCAGAGTGTTGTAGGTGAAGCTGCCCAGCCCGAACATCGGTGCGAGCAGGACACCGACGAGGCCGGCCAGCCCGCACGAGGTGATCCAGGAGACCGCCGAGGCGCGGTCGGGGTCGACGCCGCGCAGCGCCGCGATGGTCGGCCGGCTCACCGCCGCCCGCATCTCCAGGCCGATCCTGGTGCGTCGCGTCAGATACCAGAGCAGGGCGGCGGCGAAGACCGTGGCCGCGGCCATGGCGATCTGGTCGGTGTCGATGATCAGGCCGTCGCCGATGGTGTAGATCGTCTTCGGGTTCGGGCCCAGCCCCGGGATGCGGAAGACGTCCTCGATGGTCGGCAGGTCCAGGTCGGCCTTCTCCCGCAGGACCGCGGTGATCCACAGGCCGAGCGCCGGCAGCGCGATGAGCAGGCCGAGGGTCGCCACCATCCGGGCGGCGATAGGCGCCTCGCGCAGCGGATTGAACAGCACCCGGTGCAGCAGCCAGCCGAGCAGCGGTGCGAACACGCAGACCGAGAGAATCGCACTGGGAACGACCGGCAGGCCCTGGCCGGTGTTGAGCTGGAAGAAAAGGTACGCGGTGGCGAAGGCCACCCCGCCCTGTCCGAAATTGAAAACGCCGGACGTCTGATAGGTCAGGGTCAGGCCGGAGGCGAGGATCGCGTACAAAGCGCCGGTGACCAGCCCCGCGACCACCAGGTTGAAGAACTCGGTCACGTGTTCCTCCTACGTGCCGCCCGGCGGGGAGGACCGGGCGCCGATGCCGGTGGGCCGGTGGGAGTCAGCTCCGCCGCGCGGAGTCCGCGATCGCCGCCCACCGGCCGGCCGGGCGACTACTTCCTGATGAGCGAACCGCAGGCGAGCTTGCTGGTGATGTCGTATTTCGTGCCGTTGAGCTGCACGATCGAGGCGCACGGCGCCGACACGGCGTGGTTGATCGGCCAGCGCGTCTCGGGAACCGCGTCCGGCACGTAGTACGAGTAGTCGGAGTTGAGGGTCTTCAGCAGGCTGTCGACCGTCAGGTCGGGGCCGGCCTCGGTGGCCGCGTTGACGAACATGTCCGCGGCCCAGTACCCGGCCATCGCCGGCAGGCTGACGACGGCGTCCGGTACGTACTTCGCGAAGTCGTCCACGAGCTGCTTCACCGCCGGGATGTCCGTGGCAGTGCCCGGCGCCCACTGGACGATCGTGTAGGACTTCTGCAGGCCCTCGAAACCGCTCGCCGCGAGCCGGGGGTCGTAGCCCACCGGGTTGAGGTTCTTTCCCTGGTAGCCGGCGGCGGTCATCGCCTCGGTGAGCTTGATGATGGAGTTGAAGTCCGCGACGTAGAGGACGACGTCCGGCGGGGCGCCGTGGTTCGAGGTCATGATGGCGTTCACGACCGCGGTGGTGTCGGTGAGTCCGGCGACCGGGATCGGGTTCTCCTCGTACACCGTGTCGATGTCGACCGAGCGGATCTGCTCGCCCAGTTCGCGCAGGCCGGCCCGGGCGGAGTCGTTGTCGACGCCGACCAGCGCCGTCGTCTTCCCGCTCGCGTCGCCGCCGAACATCGCCTGGATCATCAGGCCGTACGTCGTCGAGGAGACGCCATCACCGGGGAACTGGCATCCGGTGATGCCGAAACCGAGCGTCGTGTCGCAGAAGCCCTGGTTGAATCCCCAGCCGAAGAAGGGGACCGTCTCGGAGCAGAACGTGTCGAGGTAGTTGGCGCTGCTCGTCATCACCGGGATCGCGGCGAAGATCTTCTTCTGGTCGACGAGGGCCTTCGCCTGCGCGCTGTTGCGGGTCGGGTCGTTGCCGTCGTCGAGGGTGCCGACGTAGTTGATCCGGCGGCCGTTGACGCCGCCCTCCTCGTTCGCCCGGTCGAACCGGGCCTGCGCGCCGAGCTCGGTGCCGGCCATCGAGCTGCCGTTCGGGCTGGTGAGATAGGCCAGTCCGCCCACCGTGATCTCGGTGTCGGTGACGCCACGGGTCGGGTCGGACGCCGTCTGGCCGCACTTCAGCCTCGCCGGGTCCGGGGCGAAGCCGCCGTCACTCCAACCGGACGGCGGTCCGACCTTCACGTCCTCGGCGGCGATCGCGGGCGCGTCGTCGTTCGTGTCGTCGGACGAACACGCGGCCAGACCGACCGCGAGCGCGGTCGACGCCGCGAGGACGGCGACTAATCGTGGGGCTCGCATCCAGGCTCTCCTCTGCTGGGTTGCTGGGGTCACCGGCCGTCCGGCGCGGGGGCAGGGCGCGCTCGTCAGCCGAGGTAGGCGTCGCGCACGGCCTGGTCGGCCTGGATCTCCGCCGGAGTTCCCTCGGCGAGCACCGAGCCCAGGTCGAGCACGGCGATCCGGTCGCACATCCGCATCACGAAGCCGGCGTCGTGCTCGACCAGCACGACCGCGCAGCCCTCGCCGCGCAGCGAGGTGATCAGCTCGGCGAAGCGGGTCGACTCGGCGGCGTCCAGGCCCGAGGTCGGTTCGTCCAGCAGCAGCAGCCGGGGCCGGTCGACGACCGCGCGGGCCAGCTCGACCAGGCGCTGCGCGCCCAGCGGCAGCGACCCGGCGGCGGTGGACCGGTGCTCGACCAGCCCGCACCACGCCAGGACCTCCGCCACCCGGTCGCGGCGGCCGCGTTCGAGCGCCCGGCGGGTCGGCGCGGCGATCAGGTCCGCCAGCACGCCGCCGCCCCCGCCGCGCCACTCCAGTGCGGTGAGCACGTTGTCCTCGACCGAGAGCCAGCTGAACACCTGTGCCCGCTGGAACGTGCGGCGCATCCCGAGCCGGGCGCGACCGGTCGAGGACACCGAGGTGACGTCCGCCCCGCCGAACCGGACCGTCCCGTCGGAGGCGGAGGTGATGCCGGAGATGACGTCGAACAGCGTCGTCTTTCCGGCCCCGTTCGGACCGATCAGCCCGTGCACGGTCCCGGGCGCGACGTTCAGCGAGACGTCGGTGAGGGCCTGCACCCCGCCGAAGCGCTTGCTGATCGCGGTGAGGGCGAGCAGCGGGGTCGTCCCGGTGGCGGAGGGCACCGCGGCGGGCTCGGCGGTGGTCGTCGGCGTCGACATGGTGCCTCCAAGGCGGTGAACCCGGCGACGGCGGGAGATTGAATAATATATTCAAAACTAGGTGGCGAATGGTAATTGCGTCCCGGACGTTTCCGCAACATGCCGACCGGGAGCCGGTGGCGCTTTCGTGCCCCGCGGCTCACCCGACGCCCAGCAGAACCGTCGACGCCGAGGAGAACCACCCGCCGGTGGCGTTCACGCACGCCACCCGAGCGTTCGGCACCTGCCGCCCGGCGGCCTCGCCGCGGAGCTGCCGGACGGCCTCGACCAGCAGGAAGATTCCGCGCATCCCCGGATGGCAGGCCGACAGGCCGCCGCCGTCGGTGTTGGTCGGCATCGTCCCGCCGACCCGCATCGTCCCGCCCTCCAGGTAGCCACCGGCCTCGCCCCGGCCGCAGAAACCCAGCGCCTCGAACGTCAGCAGCACGGTCGAGGTGAACGAGTCGTAGAACTCGCAGACGTCCACGTCCGCGGGGGTGAGCCCGGCGCGGGCGAAGGCGAGCCGCCCGGACACCGCCGCCGGCGAGACGGTGAAGTCCGTCCACTCGGACATCGTCGTCACGTTCGTCGCCGTCCCGGTGCCCAGCACCCGCACCGGCCGGCCGGCGAGGTCGGCGGCCCGCTCGGTCGAGGTCAGCACCACGGCGCCGCCGCCGTCGCTGCGGATGCAGCAGTGCAGCCTGGTGAAGGGGGTCGCGACCGTCGGGGCGGCCAGCACGTCGTCGACGGTGAGCGGATCGCGGTACATCGCGTCGGGATTGAGACCCGCGTTGAAGCGGGTGTCGACCGCGATGTTCGCGAGCTGCTCGATCGTCGTCCCGAACTCGTGCATGTGCCGGCGGGCCGTCATCGCGTACTTGGCGATCAGCATGTGGCCCCAGGGGGCCTCGAACTGGCTCGGCCCGCGGGTCGACAGCGAGAGGTTCGCGGTGCGCAGCCGCTTCTTCAGGTCGGCCCGCGCCGTCGACCCGTAGACGAGCAGGACCGTCGTCGCGGTCCCGGCCCGGATCGCGTCGACGGCGTGCTCGAGCATGACCTCCCAGGCCGCGCCGCCCACGGTGGTGGAGTCGACCCAGGTGGGACGCAGCCCCAGGTACTCCGCGACCTCGATCGGCGCGAGGACGCCCAGCCCGGTGGACGCGAAGCCGTCCACGTCGGTGTGACTGAGGCCGGCGTCGGCGAGCGCCCTTGCCGCCGCCTGGTGGTGCAGGGCGAACGGGGTCGCCGAGTCGACCCGTCCACAGTCCGACAGCGCCGCGCCGACGATGGCGACCTGCCCCGTCATAGGTACTCCTCCGGTAGAGAGAACTTTGTATATATTATCGGATCAACGGTTGGGGTGCCCTCACCGGGGTCGGTGCCGCCGCAACACCGTCAGGAGGACCCATGGACGACGACGGAGTCTTCTTCGAGGATCTCGAGGAGGGTGAACTCGCCCCGGCGCGCAGCCATCGGCTCACCCGTACCGACCTGGTGCGGTACGCGGGCGCGTCGCACGACTTCAACCCGTTGCACCACGACGAGGTGCTGGCGAAGGCGGCCGGGCAGCGCGGCGTGTTCGCGCACGGAATGCTGTCGGCCGGCCTGCTGGCCGGTGCGCTCACCGATCTCGTCGGCGTCGGCAACCTGCGCGGCTACCGCGTCCGGTTCACCAACCAGGCCTGGCCGGACGACGTCCTGACCACCGAGATCGTCGTGCGGAGCAAGGACGACGCGACCCGGCTGGTCGAACTGGACTGCAAGGTGGTGACCGGGACGGGCGCCGTGGTGCTCGCCGGCTCGGCGGTCGCGGCGCCCCGGTGGCGCGCGTGAGCGGCCCCCGTTACGACCAGCCGACGATCGAGCCGGAGACCGCGCTCTGGTGGGACGCCGCCCGCCGGGGCGAACTGCTGGTGCGCCGGTGTGCCGGGTGCGGCCGGGCCCACCTCTATCCCCGGCCGTTCTGCCCGAGCTGCTGGAGCGAGGAGGTCAGCTGGGAGAGTGCCGCCGGTACGGCGACGCTCTACACCTGGTCAGAGGTGCACGCCAACGACCTGCCGCCGTTCGGGGACCGCGTGCCCTACCTCGCCGCGATCGTCGACCTCGACGAGGGACCGCGGCTGGAGACCACCATCGTCGACGCCACCGAGGCCGAGCTGTCCGTCGGGATGCGCCTCAAGGTCGACTTCGCCGACGCGGGCGACGTCCGCATTCCCGTCTTCCGGCTCGCGTGAGCGCCGGCGACCTCGCTTCTCCGGAGGCTGACACCATGAACGCCAGCGCGCTGATCGGCCGGAGCCTGCCGCCCGTGACCGTCGTGGTGGAGCGCGGCGCGGTGGCCGCGTTCGCGAGGGCGGTCCTCGACGACTCGCCGGTCTACCGGAACGCCGACGCCGCCGGGGAGGCCGGCTTCCCGGCCATCCCGGTGCCGCCCACGTTCACCTTCGCCGCCCCGCTGTTCGCCGCGTTCGAGGAGCTCCAGCCGCCCTGCCCCGACAACGCGGTCGAGCTCACCGAGCTCATCGCGTACCTGCGCGCCGAGGGCGGCCTGATCCTGCACGCCGAGCAGGAGTTCACCTATCACGGCCAGGTGTATGTCGGTGACGTCCTGAGGGTCGTCCGGGCCGTGGACGGCGTGCGGGTCACGACCGCTCGCGACGGGCGGCGGATGACCTTCGTCAGAGTGCGCTCGGACGTCCACAACCAGGCGGGCAGGTTGGTCGTCACCGAGGTGATGACCCTGATGCACCGCGCCTGAGGTGGTCCAGGGCGCTCGGCACCTCTTTACAGTCATGCCATGTGATGACCAATGTGTCAATCCACGGCGGGGGAATCCTTCAAGCAGTGCGGCGAGGAGTTGCGGGATGAGCGAGGAAGCTCCGAGGCGGTACGCGGAACGGCTCTTTCCGGCCCCGGTGGACCACGGTGTCGCCCGGCCGGACCGGGCCGTGTCGACGGTCGACCGGGGAACGGACGCGGTGACCTACAACGACCCGTCGGGGCGCTGGTACGAGGGCGGCGGCCAGGTCGGTGAGCGCGCGGTCGCCTCGATCGTCGTCTACCCGCCGACCGGGGGCCTGGTGACGCAGGGCGATCCGTTCGAACCGGTGAAGATCGGCGTCCTGGTGGACATGGATCTCGGGCAGTTACTGTCCGACTGGATCGATTCCACGATCCTCGCGGTCGAGGACGCGCTCAACGAGGGCGTCTACGACCGCCCGGTGGAGATCGTCACGGTGGACGCCCGCGGCCTGCCGCGGGAGAACTACCTGAAGGTCCGCCGGGGCTACCAGAAGCTCGTCGACGACGGCTGTGTGGTCGTCCTCGGCCCGATGATCTCCGACAACTCGCTGAACGTGCAGGACCTGGTGAACGCCACCGGGGTGCCGTGCATCGGATGGACGGGCAGCGTCAGGTTCGCCGGGGAGTACTGCTTCACCGTCGCGAACGGCGACATCCCGACCGAGGCGGTGATGGGCGCGAACTGGTGCGCCCAGCAGGGGCACACCAAGGTCGGCTTCTTCTGGGAGCGGGGCTCCTCCGGGGATCACTACTCGGACTACTTCCGGATCGCCGCACAGAACGCCGGCGTGGAGATCGTCAAGGAGGTCAGCCTCGGGCCCAACCCGAAGAACCTCCAGGAGCACCTGGAGACGATGCGCGCCCAGGGTGCCCAGGCGGTCGTCTACATGGGCTACGGCTACGCGACCTTCCACTTCGCGGCGGCGTTCAAGGCGCTGGACTGGGACCCGCCGCGGTTCATGGGCACCGCGTTCATGTTCTACTCCAACTCCAACGCCTGGGCGGAGGGGCTGGAGGGCTGGCACGGCGTCGACCAGCTCGGGGAGGACGGCGCGAACCCGAACTACGAGGCGATGGTCCGCCGGTTCGAGGCGCGGTTCGGCCGGGTCACCCGCAACGTCGTGGTGGCGCTCGGCTACGACACCGCGCGTGCCGGCATCCACGGCATCGCGAACGCCTCGATCGCCACCCCGGACCAGGTCCGCCTCGGCCTCGAGAAGATCAAGTGGATGCCCTGCACGAACGGCGGCCCGGGGGCCTACATCACCTTCGCCCCCTACGACCACCGCGGCTACAAGGGCGACTTCCTGACCATCCGCGAGCTGCGCGGCGGTCAGCTGCACTTCCGCGGCTACTACCGGCCGCAGTGGCCGTCGAACTCACGCTCGCCGCTGCTGGCCGAGCAGCCCAAGCCAGCCGACGAGGCGGCCGGCTGACCCGGCGCCGCGCCGGGCGGCGCCGCCCGGACCGCCGCTAACGCTTCTCGTAGCTGATGCCGGCGGCCTCGACGTCCCAGGTGGCGGGGGTGACACCCTCGGCGCGCAGGTCGCGCTTGAGTACCCGGCCGACCGGGCTGCGCGGCAGCTCGTCGCGGAACTCGATGTAGCGGGGGGAGCGCGAAGTACGGCAGCGCGTCAACGCACCAGCGGAACAGCTCCTCCTCGGAGAGCTCCGCGCCGGCGGCGAGGATCGCGGTGATCTTGACATTGTCCTCAGTCAGCCTGCTCGGGACGGCGTGGACCGCGACGTCGGCGAGCTGGCCGTGGCCCATGAGGATCCGCTCGACCTCGAAGCTCGCGATGTTCTCCCCGCGCCTGCGCAGGTAGTCCGCCTTGCGGTCGACGAAGTAGAGGTAGCCGTCGGCGTCCACGCGGCCGATGTCCCCAGTGTGGTACCACCAGTTCCGGCTGGCCTCGACGGTCGCCTCCGGCCGCCCCCAGTAGCCCTCGAACATGACGTGGGCGAGCTTCGGACGGATCACGATCTCGCCGTCGGTGCCGCGCGGGGCCTCGTTGTCCTCGTCGTCGAAGATCCGGACGTCGAAGTACTCGGTGTTGACGACGCCCGCGGCGCGCGGCCGGTTGGGCACCCCGGGTGGCTGCCAGGAGATGAGGCTGGCCTCGGTCACGCCGTAGGCCCCGGAAAAGGTGTCGATGCCGAACCGGGAGCGGATCGCGTCGTCCACCTCCGGTGGCAGCGGCGCCGCGCCCATCAGCCGCAGCGACCCGTTCGCCTCCGGCCGGCCGGACCGCGGCATCTCGGGGCGGTCGACGTCGTGCGCGAGCAGGTAGGCCATGGTGCCCAGGGTCGAGGTGATCGTCGCCCCGGTCCGGTTCATCTCGGGCCAGAAGTTCGAGACCGAGAACCGGCGGTGCACCGCCGAGCGGCCCCCGAAGACGAGCGCCCCGACGACCGCCGTGACCAGCGCGTTGTAGTGGAACATCGGCAGCGGCGTCCACAGCACGTCCTCGGGGGTCCGGCCCCAGCTGACGCCGATCTGCCGGGCGAGCACCTCGTGGTAGTTGTGGCTGAGCATGCAGCCCTTGGACAGGCCGGTGGTCCCGCCGGTGTAGATGAACGTCGCCAGGTCGGACGGCGAGCGGTCGACCGGCCCGCTCAGCGCGGTGGCGGTGAACAGATCGTCGAGCCGCTGGGTCCACGTGCCCGGCAGGGTCCGCTGGTCGGGGCCGGTCACGACGACGTGCCGCAGGTCGTCGACGTCGGCGGTCACCGCCGCCACGCGGTCGATCAGGTCGGCGGCGGCGACGAGCACCGTCGACCCCGAGTCGCGGAGCTGGTGGCGCAGGTAGTCGCCCTTGTACGCGGTGTTGATCGGGACGGCCACGGCGCCGGCCCAC
Source organism: Frankia sp. Mgl5 (assembly GCF_023242985.1). NCBI lineage: Bacteria > Bacillati > Actinomycetota > Actinomycetes > Frankiales > Frankiaceae > Frankia > Frankia sp. Mgl5. The sequence continues at coordinate 79,811 of NZ_JALKFY010000005.1, forward strand.
TGCGCCGCCCACCAGACCAGCAGCGCCTCGGGCGAGTTGTCGAGCAGGGTGGCGACCCGGTCTCCGGGTTCGACGCCGAGACCGTGCAGGGCGCCCGCCAGCGTCGCCGCCGACCCGGCGACCTGCGCCGCGGTCAGCTTCGTTCCGCACACGTCGAGGTACTCGGTGTCGGGCTCCTTCTCCGCGCGCCGTAACAACAACTCGGTCGTGGTGTGCCGGGGGGCGCTGCCCCAGACGCCGTCGATCACGTCGTTCTCCCCTCTCCTCGTGTCGTCACCGGCGGTGGGCCACCGGGTCCACAGGCGATGGCGGCCCGGCTTGTGGACCGCGCGACGGTCATGTTGAATGTCGGTTCAGTGATCGGCGCCGGCAAGCCAGGCCGCGCAGAGATTGTATATCTTATCCATCACCCCTTCACCCCTCGACTTCTGGCACCTCTCGACTTCTGACATCTCCCCGCGCCACTTCTCTGGGAGGCAGCACATGACGATCTCGGGCGAGACCAGGGCCGGCCGCGCCGGCCTGACCGGTGACTACGGGTCGACGGCCACCACCAGCGCGGCCGGCGCGGAGGGGGAGGGGGAGGAGGAACTGGTCGGCCTGCCGATGCCGCGCCGGCCGCACACCCTCACCGACCTCTCCCGGCGCACCCGCGTCCGCCGGGAGCGGACCCCGCGGTTCCCGTTCCCGATCCCCAACGGCTGGTTCATCGTCGCCGCGGCGAGCGAGCTCGAACCGGGCCGGACGAAGTCGCTGTTCTACTTCGGCAAGGACCTGGTGCTGTTCCGGGGCACCGACGGCACCCCCCACCTGCTGGACGCCTACTGCCCGCACCTGGGCGCCAACCTCGGCGTCGGTGGTCGCGTCGTCGACGGCTCGCTGCAGTGCCCCTTCCACGGCTGGCGCTTCGACGGCGGGAGCGGGGCCTGCGTCGAGGTGCCCTACGACGACATCGACTACATCCCGAAGACGGCCACCGCGCGGGCCTACCCGACGGTCGAGCGCAACCACATGATCTGGGCCTGGCACCACCTGGAACGTAAGGAGCCCACCTACGAGGTTCCCGACGTTCCCGAGTTCCACGACCCCGACTGGCTGCCGATCGTCGTCAAGGACTTCGAGGTCGCCACCTGCTGCCAGGAGATGGCCGAGAACAACGTCGACACCCCGCACTTCAAGTACGTGCACGGGACGCCGGCCATCCCGGAGGAGGAGTTCAGCACCGACGGCCATTACAAACGCGCCGTCGGGATGGACGGCAACTTCGTCCGGGAGGGCTTCGGCCTGGGCCTCGGTGTGCTGCGGGTGAAGGGCTACACCACGTTCGTCTCGTCCACCACGCCGATCGACGAGGAGAACGTGCACGTCCGGTGGATCTTCACCTCGCCGCGCTCGCTCGGCGAGCAGGCCGCCGAGCGGGCCTCGCGCAGTTTCACCGACGGCATCAGCCAGGACCTGCCGATCTGGGAGAACAAGATCTACAAGGACCCGCCGGTACTGCGGCCGTCGGAGAAGGCCGTCACCGAACAGCGCCGCTGGTGCCAGCAGTTCTACTCCTACCCGGACGGCACCGGGAGGCGCTGACCGCCCGGCGGCGGCGCGCGATCAGACGCTCGAACCCCAACCCCAACCCCACATCCCGAGAACCGTCAGCGAGGAGGGGTCCCCGATGGGGAACCGCTGGGTACGCACCATCGAGAAGCCGTCCCGGACCGGCGGCGCGGCCGGCGGCGACGCCGAGACCGCGTCGCCGGCGGAGACGGACATCGGCGCCGGGCTGCCGCCGATCCCGTCGCTGGAGGCCGTCTACCTGACCGATCCCGACGTGCTCGCGGCGGTGCTCCCGCCGCCTCTGGAGCCGCCGGCACAGCCCCGCGTCCACGTCCGCGTGACCGACATCGACCTGCGCTTCGGCGCGCACCGCTACAAGGAGCTGGTCGGCTACTTCGCCGTGGACGCCGTCTACGACGGGACGACCGGCGAGTACCCCCTGCTGATCCCGATCGACCTGGAGTCGGCGATCTCGATCAGCCGGGAGAGGCACGGGGAGCCGAAGAAGCTCGCCGAGCTGGAGCTCAGCCGGGACGGTGCCCACGTCGAGGGCCGGATCAGCCGCAACGGAGTCACCTTCGTCGAGATCGTCGGTGACGTGACGCAGACGCTGCCCGTGCCGGAGCCCTACCCGGCGACGCAATGGTGGTTCAAGTTCCTGCCCGCTGTCTCGGGCTCCGGCTTCGACGGCGACCCGCTGCTCGTCCGCCTCGACCAGGTCCGCACCCCGGTGACCATGGAGAAGGTGGAGGGCAAGCTCGTGCTGCGCGACGAGCCCACGGCCCCGGTGGTGGACCTGCCCGTCCTGGAGACGGTGTCGATCGTCTACACCACCCGGTCGTCGGTGAACCGGCCGAGCGTCGTCGGCCCGGTCGACCCCGTCGCCTTCGGGCCGTTCGCGTTCAGCCGCTACGACCACTGACGCTCCGCCCGGCATCCCACGACGCACCAGCCGCGGCGGACAGCAGGGCGACCGACACCGCAGCCAGCACGGACACCGCAGAGGAAAGGTCATGAGCGACAGGTACCTCCTCATCTCCACCGACACCCATGCCGGATTACCGCCCGAGCTGTACCGGGAGTACGTCGACCCGAAGTACCGGGAGGCGTTCGACGAGGCGCTGGCCGCCGACGTTCAGACCAGCGAGCTGGTGAACGCCGACGACCACCAGAAGTTCCTCGCCGAGTGGAACTCCGAGATCGGCGATCACGGCGGAATGGAAGGCGCCTGGGACGCCACCGTCCGCACGAAGGAGATGGACTCCGAGGGGGTCGCGGCCGAGGTCGTCTTCCCGGACGCGGACTCGGCCGGTGTGGGCGGGGTGTCGGCGTCGCCGTTCGGGTCCGGGCTGAACTCCTCCGGGGACAGTGACCCGGAGCTGGTCATGGCCGGTGCCAAGGCGCACAACCGGTGGGCGGCCGAGTTCTGCCAGAACGATCCGCGACGGCGCTACGGCATCGCGATCATCCCGGCGCTGCACGACGTCGCCGCCGCGGTGGCCGAGACCGAGTGGGCCGCCGCGAACGGGCTGCGCGGCGGCATCATGATCCCGACGAAGTGGGGAAGCTTCCCCGCCTACAACGATCCGGTCTACGACCCGCTGTGGTCGGTGTGCGCCGAGGCCGGCCTCGTGGTGCACACCCACTCCGGCGTCGGCCCGACCGACTACACCTGGGCACCGGGATTCCTCTCCATCTACGCGACGGAGGCGTACTGGTGGGCGGCGCGGCCGTTCTGGGCACTGCTGCTCGGCGGCGTGTTCGAGCGGCACCCGAAGCTCAGGTACGCGCTGGCCGAGAACGGAGCCTGGTGGGTGCCCGACATCCTCGCCCGGATGGACGCCAAGTGGGAGGGCGACCACTCGACGCGCAAGTTCGGGCCGAAGACCTTCCGCGACGGCATGACCCGCAGGCCGTCCGACTACTACCGCCGCAACGTGTGGATGGCGTCGTCGGTGATGGGCGACCTGGAGGTGTCACGCCGCCACGACATCGGCGTCGACCGGCTGATGTGGGGGCACGACTACCCCCACCCGGAGGGCACCTGGCCGCACACCCGCGAGTGGCTGCGTAACCGGTTCGGTGCCGTCCCGCAGGCCGACACCCGCCGGATCCTCGGTCTGAACGCCGCCGAGCTCTACGGCTTCGACCTGGACGCGCTCGCCCCGGTCGTCGCCCGGATCGGGCCCTCGGCCGAGGAGATCCACGGCGGTGCCGCGTGAGGGCGACCGTCACCGACTTCGCCGGGAAGATCGTCGTGATCACCGGCGGCGCGGCGGGCATCGGCCGGGCCCTGGCCGAGGCGTTCGCCCGCGCCGGCGCGGTCCTGGTGCTCTCCGACATCGAGAAGGACGCCCTCGACGCGACGGTCGAACGGTTGCGTGAGGTGACCGGCGCCGAGGTCGGCGGCGTCGTCGCGGACGTCTCCGACGCGGACTCGGTCGAGGCGCTCGCCGAGGAGGTGTTCCGCCGCCACGGGCGGACCAACGTCCTGGTGAACAACGCCGGGGTCGGGCCGCCGGCCGCCAGGGTGTGGGAGAGCACGCCGAATGACTGGCGGTGGACCTTCGGCGTGAACGTGTACGGCGTCGCGAACGGCATCCGCTCGTTCGTCCCGCGGATGATCGCCTCCGGCGAATCCGGGCATGTCGTGAACACCTCGTCGGGTGACGGCGCGGTGGCGCCGATGCCCGCCGCGTCGGTGTACGCGGCGAGCAAGGCGGCGGTGTCCGTGCTCACCGAGTGCCTGGGAGCCCAGCTCGCCCAGGAGGGCCACCCGATCGCGGTCTCGCTGTTCCTGCCGTCGGGCCGCGGCCTGCTCGACACCGGGCTGTGGACCGCGGACCGCAACCGGCCCGCCGGGCTGGCCCGGGAGAAGCCGCGCGCCACCCCGGCGACCACCGTGGCGGCGCTCGTCGCCGCGGCGGCGAAGTCCGGGCGGGAGATCCCGATCCAGCCGCTGGAGGAGCTTGCCGACGATGTCCTGCGCGGCATCAGAGCGGGGGAGTACTGCCTGATGCTGGGCCGGGAGGAGGCCGCCGAGAGCCTGCGCGTGCGCGCCGGGCGGTTCGGGGCCGGGGACAACCCGACCGCGCCCGGACACAGCCTCCTGCCGATCTGAGGTGCTGCCGGCGCTCGGGTCGTGACCCGCCGAGCGGTCGGCCGGCGGGCGGGCGGGCGGGGATAGGCTTGTCCGACCGGGTTGAGGACGGAGACGACGTCATTCGGTGCCCGTCGACCTGGAAGGAGACGGGTGGAACCCGCGAGCGAGGTCGAGCCGAAGGCACGCCGAGCCCCCTGGTCGGGCCGGGCCCCCGACTCCACCGCGCCCGACACGGTGCCTGCCCGCGAGAAGATCGTCGACGCGACCGTCGTGTGCATCCGGCGCCGCGGTATCGAGCGGACGTCGATCAGCGCGGTCGCGACGATCGCGGGCGTCTCCCGGCCGACGGTGTACGCCTACTTCGACACCCGTGAGGCGCTGGTCTCGGCCGCGTTGGGGAAGGCCGGCGCGCAGGTCGCGCAGCGGGTGACGGTCGCCGCCCGGCGGCGCGCCAAGACGGCGGGTGAGTTCGCGGTGGAGGCGCTGGTGGCGGTCCGCCGGGAGTTCCGGGCCGATCCGGCCCTCAAACCGATCATCGGCGTCGGGCCGGAGCACTGGGACAACCACGACGCGCTCTCCGCGGACGCGCTCGCCGTCGCCCGACCCATCATCGCGCCGATCGTCGACTACGACCCGTCGCTGGAGCCGCACCTCGACGAGATCGTCGAGACGACGGTGCGCTGGCTGCTGTCGCTGCTCATGTTCGACAGCAGTCGGACCTCGTCGGAGGCCCGCCTGCGTGCCTACCTGCGGCGCACGGTAGTTCCGGTCATCGAGGCCATGGCCGCGCCCGCCTCGGTCGAGGGCTGATCTGCCCAGGCGAGCCCGGTGGCCCCCTCGCCGGCGACGACGACACGGATCCGCAGGCTCGTCCGGGGCGAGAAGTCGTCAGATGACGTATGCGAACGAGGCCCGGTCTGGCCTACAGTTTCCCCCTGTGCGCCGGTGACGGAAACTCGCAGCTGTCACCGTCCGCTACCCGGTCGTTCTGGGGCCGGCGAACGATTACCTGTGGCGTTCCGTACCAGATTCGTGTAGCCAGCCTTTAAGGGGCCAGTAATGACGACACCGACTCCTGTAATCTTCATCCACGGGCTGTGGCTGCATGCCTCGTCCTGGAGTCCCTGGATGGATCTGTTTCGATCGGCCGGCTACGACCCGGTGGCGCCTGGCTGGCCAGGCGACCCGGACACGGTGGACGAGGCCCGGTCAAATCCGGAAGGCATTGCCGGCCACGGCATCGACGACGTCGTCGCCCATTACGCCCAGATCATTTCGAATCTCTCCGTCAAGCCGATTCTGGTCGGGCACTCGTTCGGTGGGATGATCGCGCAACGTCTTCTGGGTCAGGATCTTGCCCGCGCGGCCGTCGCGGTCGACGCCGCCCAGATCAAGGGCGTCCTTCCGTTGCCGCTCTCCGCGCTGCGCGCGACCCTGCCGGTCTTCAAGAATCCGACCAACAAGAACAAGGCGGTCTCGCTGACCGCGGAGCAGTTCCGTTATGCCTTCGGAAACGCCATTACCGAGGAGGAGTCTCGGAATCTGTACGATACCTGGGCCATCCCCGCGCCCGGAAAGCCCTTGTTCGAGGCTGCGGTCGCCAACTTCAACCCCCACTCGCCGGCTTCGGTCGACACCAAGAACGAGGGGCGCGGCCCGCTCCTGCTGATCGCGGGCGGGAAGGACCACACCGTCCCGGAGACGGTGACCCGGGCCACGCTGAAGCAGTACCGTCATTCCGAGGCGATCACCGATCTCCTTGACTTCCCCGACCGTGGACACTCCCTGACGATCGACCATGGCTGGCACGATGTCGCCACGGCGTCGCTTGACTGGCTGAAGAAGCACTCGCTGTAGCGCCCCTCGGCTTCCCTCGTCAACCTGGCTACCTCATCCGGGAGTCCTTGTGAACATGCACCTGTTCGGCAAGACCGCGGTCGTCACCGGGGCGAGCAAAGGCATCGGGCTGGCCATCACACAGGCCCTGATCGGCGAGGGCGTGAACGTCGTCGCGGGTTCTCGCAATGTCACCGCCGAGATCTCCGAGCTTGCCGCTCATGCCGCCGTTCGTGCCGTACAGGTGGACCTCACGACGCCCGGCGGGCCGGAAGTCCTGGTCGAAGAGGCGATATCGGCTTTCGGTGGCCTGGACATCCTGGTGAACAATGTCGGCGCGGTTCGGCCCCGTACCGGCGGATTCCTGTCCGTCACCGACGAGGACTGGATCGAGACGTTCGCCGTCAACTTTCTCGCCGCGGTACGCACCACCCGCGCCGCACTCCCGCATCTCCTCGACCGAGGCGCAGGAACGATCATCACGATAAGCTCGGTGAACGCCTCCCTGCCGGACCCGCTGGTCATCGACTACAGCGCCGCCAAGGGCGCTCTGGCCAACTTCTCCAAGTCCCTGTCCAAGGAAGTCGGCAGACACGGAATCCGGGTCAACACCATAAGCCCCGGGCCCGTGAGTACCGAGCTCTGGCTCGGTGACGACGGCGTCGCCGCCACCCTCGGCCGCGCCAACGGCCGTCCACCGGAAGAGATCGCATCCCGGGCCGCGGACGACTCGGTCACCGGCCGCTTCACCCGACCGCAGGAGGTAGCTGCGCTGGTTGTGTTCCTGGCGAGCGACCGAGCCGAGAACGTCACGGGGGCCGACATCACCGTCGATGGCGGGCTTGTCACGACCCTGTAGGACGATCCGCTCACGATCCTGGCGCCAACGGGTGTCGAGACCTGTCCGTGCGCGGTCGCGGCCGGGTGGCGACAGTGCGCGACGAGACGACGATGATGTAGTTGTGACGACGAGTGTCCCGGCGGCGCAGCTCATCGGACGTGAGGCCGAGACACGCGCTCTTGACAGTCTCGTCGCGCGGGTCCCCGGTCGTGGCGGCGCCATCGTCGTGCGCGGTGAGGCCGGGATCGGAAAGTCGGCGCTGCTGGCGGAGTTGGGCCGGCGAGCGGCCGAGACGGACATGCGCATCCTGACCACGGCCGGAGTGGAATCCGAAGCAACCGTGGCCTACGGCGGACTGCACCACCTGCTGCGGTCCCTGCTCGGGCGGATTCCCTACCTGCCCGGTCCGCAGCGCGACGCCATACTGTCCGCATTCGGGCAATCCGACGCCATCGTGCCCGACTTGTTCCTCATCGCGCTCGCGACGTTGACCCTGCTGGGTGAAGCGGCCGAGCGACAGCCGGTCCTGCTGATCGTCGAGGACGCACACTGGCTCGACCGCGCGAGTGCCGACGTGATGGCCTTCGTGGCGCGGCGCCTGGAATTCGAGCCGATCATCCTTGTCGTGGCAACCCGCGACGGGTTCCCCTGCGCCTTCGACCTCGCCCGGCTACCGGAGCTCGCGGTACGGCCGCTGGACCACGCCCAGGCGGTGGCACTTCTCGACGTGCACGCGCCGGGGCTCCGGGTCATCGCCCGGGCCCGGATTCTCGCCGAGGCGCTGGGAAACCCGCTCGCCCTGATCGAACTGGCCTCGGCGACAGTTGAGGACGACGAGCCGGGGCCGGTGGTGATGCCGCTGACCGCCCGCCTGGAGCGGGCGTTCTCCGCCCGGATGGACGGGCTGCCGGCGGCCACTCGCACCCTGCTGCTCGCGGCGGCGTTCAACGACGGTGACGCCCTGGCCGAGATCGTCGAGGCCGGCTCGGCGGTGAGTGGCCGCCCACTCACCGCCGATCACCTGGCCGTCGCATCGGACGTCCGCCTGATCAGCATCGATGATGCGCGTCTGCGATTCCGTCACCCTCTCGTGCGCTCGGCGATCCAGCAGCGTGCGACCTCGACCGAGCGGCAACGTGCGCACGCCTGCTTGGCGCAGGTCCTCACCGGACAGCCCGATCGACAGATATGGCATCGCGCGGCGGCGGCGACCGAGCCGACGGAGGAACTGGCGGCCGAGCTGGATCAGGCCGCCGGGCGCGCGCATCGCCGCGGCGGGATCGAGGCCGCCGCGACCGCGCTGGAGCGAGCAGCCCGGCTCACGCCTGACCCGGCTCGGCGAGCCGACCGGTTACTGAGAGCCGCGGAGCTCACCGGTGAAATGGGCAGATACGAGTCGGTGCTCGCCCTGTTGCGCCAGGCCGAGACCCTCGATCTGTCGACGCTGCAGCGGGCCCGGGTGGAATGGATCCGCGACGTGTTCGACGACGGAATCCGAGATGTGGCCACTGGCACGCACACGCTGGCCGAGGTGGCCGTCGGAGCGGCCGACGCAGGGGACCTGGACCTGGCGATGAAGGTCCTGTCCGGCGCGGCCCAACGGTGCTATCTCGGGGAGCCGGGGATCCAGGCGCGACGGCGAGTGGTCGCGGTGGCGGAGTCGGTCTGCCCCGACAGGGATGATCCTCGGCTACTCGGACTCCTCGGGTTCGTCGCACCCCTCGAGCGTGGCGCCTTCATCATCGAGCGACTGCCCCACGCGATAGGCCGTTTTCCCGGCGACCCGGTGGCGTCCAGGTTGCTTGGCAACGCGGCGCTCTCCGTCGGAGCCTTCGACGTCGCCGCATCGCTGTTCACCACCGCCATTTCCGGCTTTCGGGCGCAGGGCCGGCTCGCCCTGCTGGCCCGGTCGGTCGGCGCGCTCGCCTGGTGCGCGCTCAACCTGATCGACCTCGGTGTGGCCATCTCGTGCGCGGAGGAAAGCCTCCGGCTCGCGACTGAGACCTCGCAGCCGAACCTTCGGATTGTTGCCCGCGCGCACCAGGGCGTGATCGCCGCCGTTCGAGGTGATCACGACGAGGCCGAACGCATCGCCGTGGAAGTGGCGCGGAGCAGCCTGCCAGCCGGCATCAGCCTCGCGCTCGCCGGAGTGGCGCTGACCCGTGGGCTCTCCGCATTGGGCGAGGGGCGTTTCTCCGACGCCTACGAGCACCTGGTTCGCGTCTACGACCCGGCGGACCCCGCGTACCATCTGTCTCGCCGCTGCTCTCTGCTCGGCTATCTGGTCGAGGCGGCGCTGCGCAGCGGGCGACGGGAAGCGGTCCTCGACGTGGTGGCCGAGATGACAGCGATCGGTCAGCGGACACCGTCACCGTCTCTGCACGCCGGCCTGCGCTACGCTCGCGCGCTACTCGCCGACGACCAGAGCGCGGAGGCGCTCTACCGAGTGGCGTTGGAGACGGACAGCACCCACACTCCCTTCGCCCGCGCCCGTACCCTGCTCGCATACGGCGAATGGCTGCGCCGTCAGCGACGGAGCGCAGAGTCACGGGGCCCGCTGAGAGCCGCCCACGACGCGTTCGACGCGCTGGGTACCGCGCCGTGGAGCGGCCGAGCGCGCGCAGAGCTCAGAGCATCCGGGGAAACCAGCCGAATCCGGGCCCCGAGGGCCCGTGACCTGCTTACCTCGCAGGAACTTCAGATCGCGCAGATGGCGGCCGAGGGACTGACCAACCGCGAGATCGGCCAGAAGCTCTATCTGTCCCACCGAACGGTCAGTACCCACCTCTACCGGATCTTCCCCAAGCTGGGAGTCACCTCGCGGTCGGGTCTCGGCGCCGCCCTGGCCGGCGTCCTGGAAGGCTGACCGGGGGCCGGCCAGGGCGGCGCCGAGTATCTCCGGCGGAACCAGATCCCGGTCGCGGTTCTGCCCGCCGAGCCCGTCTGGACGACCGACCGCAACCTGTTCGCCGTCGTCGCGTCGCCGGATGCCTCGCCCGAGAACCCGAACCAGTGGTGCGGTAAGCGCATCTGAGCGGTTGGCCGCTTCGGTTGCGCCCATGACGCGATCATGATGAAATATATAATATTCATCAGTCGGTATGAGTGGGGGTTCAGATGACGACCGGTGTGAGCGCCGGGGCGGCCGGGGGCGGTGACACCCGGCAGGCACCTCGGTCGATCACCGACGGCGCTGTCGCCAGGCTGCGCTCCCGCATCGGCATCCCCGAACCCCATCCCGTGCGGGCGCACTACGGCCGGCCGGGGGCGGACGCCTTCCGGCACGTGGCCGCGGCCTACGGTGACGACAATCCCCTGTGGTGCGACGAGGAGTACGCCGCGGGGACCCGCTGGAAGGGCCTCGTCGCGCCCCCGCCGCTGGTCGGCGGCGACACCCTCGTCGGCGAGGACGAGATCGTCGAGGTCGCGCCCGAGCTGCGCGACCTCATGCGGGGCGACCCGCTGCGCGGGGTGCACGCCTTCTACTCGGCGAGTTCGAGGGAGTGGTGGGCGCCGCTGCGCCCGGACACGCGGATGTGGCGGCGCGGTGCCCTGGTCGGCGTGCACGACAAGGTCAGCGAGTTCGCCGGCCGGGCCGTGCACGAGTGGAGCGGGCAGGTGTTCGGTGACGCCGACGGCCGGCCGCTCGCGGGCCAGTACAAGCTCATGATCCGCACCGAGCGTTCCAAGGCGCGCGAACGCGGCAAGTACGCGGCGGTCGAGCCGCGGCCCTGTACCGACGACGAGATCCGTGACATCGAGGCGGCCTACGCCGCCGAACGGCCGCGCGGGCCGCGGCCGCGTCACTGGGAGGACGTTCAGGTCGGGGACGAGCTCGGTCCGCTGGTCAAGGGCCCGCTCACCGTCACCGACGTGATCTGCTGGCATGTCGGCATGGGCATGGGGCTCTACGGCGTCGCCGCGCTGCGGCTCGGCGCGCGTAACCGGGTCCGGATCCCGGGCTTTTACCACCGCGACGAGCTCAACGTCCCGGACGTCATGCAGCGGGTGCACTGGGACCCGGGTTTCGCCCGCCGTTCGGGTAACCCCACGACCTTCGACTACGGGCGCATGCGCGAGACCTGGCTGATCCACCTGTGCACCGACTGGATGGGCGACGACGCCTGGCTGTGGAAGCTGAGCTGCCAGTTCCGCGCGTTCAACTACATCGGTGACACACAGTGGATCAACGGCAGAGTGATCCGCCGTTACCTGGCCGATGGCGGCCGCCCGGCCGTCGACGTCGAGCTGACCGCCACCAACCAGCGCGGAGTCGTCACGACACCGGGCTCGGCGACGATCCTCCTGCCCAGCCGCGAGCACGGGCCGGTGGTCCTCCCCGACCCGCCGGGCGGGGCGAGCACCCTCGCCCAGGCTCTGGACGCCGTGGTCGAGCGGTTCGCCGAGTGATGACCGGCGGCTATCCCGCGCCGGCCGGGCTCGAGGTGACGCTCGGCGACGGCGTGCTCGGCCTGCGCCTGGACCGTCCGGCCAGGCGCAACGCGATCGACGACGAGATGATGCGCGGGCTCGCGGACGCGGTCGAACGGGCCGGCCAGGACGAGACCGTCCGGGTGATCGTGCTGTCCGGCACCGGGGACGACTTCTGCGGTGGCGCCGACATCGTCGCCCGCAACGCGGGCGCCCGCCGCCCGGCAACCGGCGCTCCCGAGCCGGCCGCCGACGGCCGCCCCGCCGACGGCCGGCCCCGGGCCGGCAGCATCCAGCGGCGGCTGCCGACGGCCGCGCACCGGCTGATACCGCTGGTCCTGTCGGTACAGACCCCGGTCGTGTGCGCGGTCCGGGGCTGGGCCGCCGGCATCGGCCTGGCCCTGTCCGTCGCCGCCGACGTCACGGTGGTCGCGGCCGACGCGACCCTGTGGGCGCCGTTCGCCGAGCGCGGGTTCACCCCGGACAGCGGCCTGACCTGGATGCTGCCCCGGCGGATCGGTGACGTGCGAGCCCGCCGGATGCTGCTGCTCGGCGAGCGGGTGGACGGGGCGACCGCGGCGGACTGGGGTCTGGTCCACCGGGCCGTCCCCGCCGCGGAGCTGGACGTGGCGGTGCGTGACGTCGTGGATGTCCTGCGGTGCTCGGCGACCGTCGGTGTCGGCCTCACCAAGTGGCTGCTGCACGCGGGAACGGTCGCGAGTCTGGACGGTCACCTGCGGGACGAGGCGTTCGCGCTCGAACTGTCCTCGCGCAGCGTGGACTTCCGTGAAGGGCTCGCCGCCTTCCAGCAGAAGCGGCGCCCGCGGTTCAGGGGACGGTGATCGATGTGACGCAGGTACGGCCGCCCGACAGCGCCGGCCGGGGCGGCGATGGCCGGGGCGGGGACGGCCGGCTGGCCCTGCCGACGGAGCCGAGCGTCGACGACGTGCGCGCGGCGGTGCGGGCGTGGGTGTCCGAACACGTGCCGGCCGCCTGGCGTGAGGCGGCCGCCCGCGGCGGCGCGCCGGCGATCCGCGAGGTGCGCACCCGGGCCGACTACGAGCGGTGGTACCCGGTGTTCGGCAGGTCGGGGCTGGTGGCCCCCACCTGGGAACCGGCCTACGGCGGGCTGGGCCTGTCCGCGGATCTCGCGCGGGCCGCCGAGGCGGAGCTCGCGCGGTTCAACCTCGGCCGGCTGAACCCGCTGGGCCTGGCCAACGCCGCACCGGCGCTGTTCGCCCACGGCGACGAGCGGCAACGGCTGCGGTACCTGCCACCGATCGTGCGCAACGAGGAGTTCTGGTGCCAGCTCTTCTCCGAGCCGGGCGCCGGTTCGGACCTGGCATCGCTGGCGACCAGGGCCGTCCGCGACGGCGACTCCTGGATCGTCACCGGGCAGAAGGTCTGGACCACCTGGGGATTCAAGGCCGACTTCGGCGTGCTGCTCGCGCGCACCGATCCCGACGCGCCCAAGCGCGCCGGCATCACCTACTTCCTGCTCGACATGCGTCAGCCCGGCGTGGACGTCCGGCCGCTGCGGCACATCACCGGCGAGGTGGACTTCTGCGAGGTCTTCCTGGACGACGCGGTGGTGCCCGACAGCCAGCGGGTCGGCCGGGTGGGGGACGGTTGGCGGGTGGCCGGCGTGACGCTGTCCGGTGAGCGGCAGATGGTCTCGGGCGCGGGTTCGGGGGGAGTCGACCGAATCGGCGGCTCGGGCATCGCGCACCTGATCCGGCTGGCCCGCCGGATCAGCGCCGAGGGCCGGCCCGGCGGGTGGGACGACCCGGTTGTCCGGCAGGAGATCGTCCGGCTCTACAGCGAGGAGCGCATCCGGGGCTGGACGAACGAACGGGTCCGTGACCGGCTGCGCGCCGGGCTGCCTCCGGGGCCGGAGAGCTCGATCGGCAAGGTGCACCAGGGCACCCTGAACCAGCGCATGCAGGCCCTCGCCGTCGACCTGCTCGGCCCGTTCGGTGCGGCCTGGGAGAGCGACGCCACCGAGTACGCGCGGTCGCTTCCGCACGAGGTGCGGGGGATGCTGCGCAGCCGCGCGAACACGATCGAGGGAGGCACCACCGAGGTGAACAAGAACATCCTCGCCGAGCGGGTGCTCGGGCTGCCCCGTGAGCCTGACGAGCACCGGGGCCGGCCCTGGCGCGACGTCCCCCGGAGCTGACGTGGCGGACAGGCTTCTCCTCGAGCGCCATGGCCCGGTCGGCTGGCTCATCTTCAACAGACCCGAGGTCGGAAATGCGATGGATTCCGAGATGCTCAGCGCACTCCCGCTCGCCTGGGCCCAGCTCGACGCCGATCCCGCGGTCCGGGTCATCGTCAACACCGGGGCGGGGGAACGGTTCCAGACCGGTCTCGACGTCGTCCAGCTCAGCCGGGATCCGGCGGCGCTGCGCGAGCACTCGCGGCAGACCAGGCGCGCCGCGCTGAAGCTGACCGCCTGGCAGGTCGGGGTCTCCAAGCCCGTGATCGCCGCGGTGAACGGGCTGTGCGCCGGTGGTGGGCTGCACTTCGTGGCCGACGCCGACATCGTCATCGCCGCCTCCGACGCGGAGTTCACCGACCCGCACGTCTCGGTCGGTCAGGCGACGGCGTTCGAGGGGATAGCCCTCAGCCGCCGGATGGCCGCCGAGACGGTGCTGCGGATGGCGCTGGCCGGCGGGCACGAACGGCTCGGCGCGGCCCGCGCCCACCAGCTCGGGATGCTCAGCGAGATCGTCGATCCGCCGGACCGGCTGCGTGAGCGGGCGCAGCGGCTCGCCGAGACGATCGCCACGAACTCGCCGGCGGCCATGGCGGCCACCAAACGGGCGCTGTGGGGCGCGCTGGAAGCCGGTCTCACCGACGCCTGCCGGGCCGGCGCGAACGAGCTGATGGGCATGTGGGGCCACCCCGACCAGATCGAGGGCCCCAACGCCTTCGCCGAGCGGCGTGAGCCGCGGTGGGCGCCGCCCCCGGCCGCGCCGACTGCCGGGACGCCGGATCAAGGCGGGCCCGTCGAGGTCGGCAGGGCAGGTCGCGCGACGAGTAACAGGAAGACAGCCCGGTGACCTATTCGGCCTTCGAGACGTTGATCGTCGAGCGGCGCGGGCCGGTCGGCTGGCTGATCAACAATCGGCCCCGGCAGCTCAACGCGATGAGCAGCCTGATGCGCGACGAGTTCGCCACCGCGTGGACCGAGCTGGACGCCGACCCGGAGGTGAAGGTGATCGTCCACACCGGGGAGGGGCGCGCCTTCCAGACCGGGGTGGACATGACCGAGCTCGCCACCGACGGCCTCGGTATGGAGCGTTACCGGGCCTCCGTGGAGGCGATGGACCTGCACTTCACCGCCTGGCACCAGAAGGTACGCAAGCCGGTGATCGCCGCGGTGAACGGTCTGTGCGCGGGCGGCGGCTTCCACTTCGTCGCGGACGCCGACATCGTCATCGCCGCCTCCGACGCGCAGTTCTTCGACCCGCACACCTCGGCCGGCCAGGTCGTCGCGTTCGAGGTGATCGCCCTGCTGCGCAAGATGCCGTTCGAGCCGGTGATGCGGATGGCCCTGGTCGGCCGGCACGAGCGGATGCCCGCCGCGCGTGCCTACGAGCTGGGGATGGTCAGCGAGGTCGTCGACCCGCCGGAGAAGCTGCGGGAACGTGCCGGCGAGCTCGCCGAGACGATCGCACGGAACTCGCCGACCGCGATGCGGGCGACGAAGCGGGCGCTGTGGGGCGCGCTGGAGAACGGCCTGACCGAGGCGTGCCGGGCCGGGGCGGACGAGCTCGTGTCCGTGTGGGGGCACCCCGACCAGCAGGAGGGCCCGCGGGCGTTCGTCGAGCGCCGTGACCCCGCCTGGGTGCCGCTCGCCGCCGAGGACGCACCGTCGCACGCCTCGGCCGGCGGCACCGAGGGGAAGGGACGGGCGTGAGGCTCACCGATCTGCTCGACGATCGCCCGGACGACACCACGACCGTCGCCGTGTACTGCGACGACCGGGAGGTCACCCGGGCGGGCCTGCGCGGTGGGGCGCGGGCGCTCGCGCGGGTGCTGATCGCGGCCGGGGTCCGGCCCGGGCAGGCCGTCGGCGTCATGCTGCCCAACGGGCCCGAGGTCGTCGCGGCGATGTTCGGCGTCTGGACGGCCGGCGCGGTCCACGTCCCGCTCAACCCGCGCCAGGGCCCGGACGAGCTCCGGCACGTCACCGAGTCCGTCCGGCCGGCGGCGCTGGTCGTCGCCGCCGGGTCGGCGGCCCGCGCCCGGGAGCTGCGTTCGCTCGGCCTGCCGACGATCACGAGCCACGGCGACCTGGGCTGGCGGGCCGACACGACGGCGGCACACCCGGCCGGGCGGGAACCCGCGTGTTATGACAGCGACATCGCTCTGGTCCAGTTCACCTCCGGCACCACCGGTCGGCCCCGGCCGGTGCTGCTGAGCCATTCCGGGTACCTCGCCCTGCTCGAGCCGGTCCTGCGCAAGCTGGTGGGCGGGTCCGCGCCGGGCATCGCCGCCCGCCGCGCGCCGATGCCGAACCTGATCCCGACCTCGATGGCACTGTCCGCGGGCATCTACAACGTGCTGTTCGCCTTCCGGGTCGGCGCGCCGGTGGTGATCCTCCCGCGGTTCACGACGGCGGGCTTCGCGGCCGCGGTGGCACGCCACCGGATCCGTTCCACGGTGCTGCCGCCGGCCGCGATGACCATGCTGACCGACGATCCGGCGATCGGGACGCTGGCGCCGCTGCGCTACGTGCGGGGCATCACCGCGCCCCTGTCGCCGTTCCAGGCGCGCCGTTTCCGGGACCGCTTCGACGTGACCGTCCTGAACTGCTACGGGCAGACCGAGATCGGCGGCGAGATCGTCGGCTGGAACGCGGCCGACGCGCGGGAGTACGGCGAGGGCAAGCTGGGGGCGGTCGGCCGACCGCACGAGGGGGTCGCGCTGCGGGTGGTGGGCCCGGACGGCACCGAGCTCGGCGCGGACGGGTCGGGCGAGCTGTACGTCCGGACCCCGGCGGTGTCGGCCGGCTACGCCGACGGGTCGGGCCTGGGTGACCGGGTCACTCCCGATGGCTGGTTCCGCACCGGCGACGTCGCCCGGATCGACGCCGACGGTTTCCTCTGGATCGAGGGCCGCGTCTCCGACATGATCAACAGAGGTGGTCTGAAGGTCTTCCCCGCGGAGGTCGAGGAGGTTCTCCGGCTCGCGGCCGGGGTCGCCGACTGCGCGGTCGTCGGAGTCCCGGACGACCGGCTGGGGGAGGTGCCCTGGGCCTTTGTGGTCCCCGCGGCCGGCGCCCAGCCCGTCCCCGACGCCCTCGCCGCGCTGATGCGCACACATCTCGCGCCGTACAAGGTGCCGGTCCGGTTCGTGCTGGTCGACGAGCTGCCCCGCACCGAGGTCGGCAAGGTCCGCGCGGTGGATCTCGTCGCGCTCGCGACGGCCCGGTGACCCCTCGGACCCGACCCGGTTGCTCGACGGACAGGAGAAATCATGCGTGAGGCGGTCATCTGTGAACCGGTGCGTACCGCGGTCGGACGCTACGGCGGCGCTCTCGCGGCGCTGAGCGCGCAGGCGCTCGGCACGGCCGTGCTGCGCGGGCTGCTGGACCGGACCGGCCTGCGGTCAGCGGACATCGATGACGTGATCTTCGGGTCGTGCTACCCGACGATGGAGGCACCCGCGCTGGGCCGGGTGGTCGCCCTGGACGCCGGCCTCGACGTCACCGTCGCGGGCCTGCAGCTCGACCGCCGCTGCGGATCGGGCGTGCAGGCGGTCGCGACGGCCGCGATGCAGGTACAGACCGGAGTGGCGGACGTCGTGATCGCCGGGGGAGCGGAGAGCATGAGCAACGCCCCCTTCTACTCGACCCGGATGCGCCGGGGGTCGGGCGGCGGGGACATCACGCTGCACGACGCCCTGGCCCGCGGCCGGGTGACCGCGGGCGGCGCGAACTTCCCCGTCCCGGGCGGGATGATCGAGACTGCCGAGAACCTGCGGCGGGAGTACGGGATCTCGCGCGCCGAGCAGGACGAGTTCGCGCTGCGGTCGCATGTCCACGCCGTGGAAGCGCAGACCGCCGGCCGGTTCGCGGACGAGATCGTGCCGGTGTCGGTGCCGAGCCGCACCGGCCCGGTCGTGGTGGACGTCGACGAGCATCCCCGCGCCGACGCCAGGCTCCGCACGCTCGCCGCGCTGCGCCCGATCATGGGCCGGACCGATCCGGAGGCCACGGTCACCGCGGGCAACTCCAGCGGGCAGAACGACGGGGCGTCGGCGTGTGTCGTCACCCATCCGGAGGCGGCGGAGCGGCTGGGCCTGCGTCCGCTCGCCCGGCTGGTGAGCTGGGCGGTCGCCGGTGTGGAACCGGCGAGAATGGGGATCGGGCCCGTGCCGGCCACGGCGAAGGCACTGGAGCGGGCGAGTCTGAAGCTCGCCGACATCGACCTGATCGAGCTCAACGAGGCCTTCGCGGCCCAGGTGCTCGCGTGCATCCGGGAGTGGGGCTTCGTGACCGCGGACCTGGACCGGTTCAACGTCAACGGCTCCGGGATCTCCCTCGGCCATCCCGTCGCCGCGACCGGTGGCCGGATCCTCGCGACCCTGCTGCACGAGATGGAGCGCCGGGACGCGCGCTACGGGCTGGAGACCCTGTGCATCGGCGGCGGCCAGGGAATCGCCGCGATCTTCGAACGGGTCGGCTGACCGGGGGCGGGGCCGCCCAGACCTGGGATGGCCCCGCCCGCCCCGCCCATTGGCCGTCACCGGACGCCGGCGTCGCGCAGGAGCTGACGGGCGATCACGATCTGCTGGATCTGGCTCGTGCCCTCGTAGATCCGGAACAGCCGGGCGTCACGGTAGAAGCGCTCGACCGGGACTCCGCGCATGTAGCCCGCCCCGCCGTGGATCTGCACCGCCCGGTCGGCGACCCGCCCGACCGCCTCGGAGGCGAAGTACTTCGCGCACGAGGGGCCGATCCGGGTGTCGCTGCCGTCGTCGAACCGGGCGGCCACGTCGACGACGAGCGCCCGCGCCGCGTAGAGGTCGGTGGCGGAGTCGGCGAGCAGTCCCTGCACGAGCTGGTGGGTACCGATCACGCCGCCGCCCTGCACCCTGGTCGCGGCATAGGACACGGACTCGTCGACCAGCCGCTGGGCCAGCCCGACGCACAGCGCGGCGATGTGGATCCGGCCGTGGGCCAGGCAGCGCATCGCGGTCGCGTAGCCGCGGCCCACCCCGTCCTCGCCGCCGATCACCGCCGACGCCGGGACCCGCACGTCGGCCAGCAGGACGTCCGCCGTCCACGCGCCCGCCTGGCCCATCTTGTGGTCCTTCGGGCCGACGCTCAGCCCCGGCGCGTCGCGTTCCACCATGAACGCCGTGATGCCGTGCCCGCCCTCGGCACCGGGGTCGGTGCGGGCGAAGACCATGAAGACGTCGGCCAGCGGCGCGTTGGTGATGAAGCGCTTGGCGCCGTTGACCACCCACTCGTCGCCGTCGCGGCGCGCGGATGTCGCCAGGCCCGCGGGGTCGGAGCCGGCGTTCTCCTCGGTGAGGGCGAACGCGGCCGTCCACTCGCCCGAGGCGATCAGCGGCAGGTAGGCCTTCTTCTGTTCCTGGGTCGCGCCCTCGAGCAGGACGTGGCCGGCGATGCCGTTGTTGGTCCCGAACATCGAGCGGAAGGCCGGTGTGGTGTAGCCCAGCTCGAAGACGAGCTGGACCTCGGCGCTCATGTCCAGCCCCAGGCCGCCGTACTCCTCGGGGACGGCGAACCCGAACAGGCCCATCGCCGCCGCCGCACGGCGCAGGTCGGGCGGGATCGCGTCGGTCCGCTCGATCTCCGCCTCCGCCGGGACCACGCGCTCGCGCACGAAACGCCGGGTCGAGGCGATGACCTGCCGCACATCATCATCGAGCACGAGATCTCCATCCAGGTCTGGTCCGCTCACGGTCCACGGCCCACGGCCCACGGTCGGCGGGCCGGATGAGCGTCCCGCCGCCCGCCACCCGTGTCCATCGACCGTGGGCCGTGGGCCGTGGGCCGTGGACCGTGGACCGTGTCGACACCGGCCCAATAACCGCATACTTTATCTAATCTGAGCATGCGGTCGCTCCCTCGGCGGTCGCGCCGGCCGAGGCGACCATGGGACGGGCAACGTATGGATCTTCCAGCCGTGGGACCGGCGCGGAGGGCGGCGAGACGACCGGCGTCATGGCCGGCGTACGGGTCGTCGAACTCGCCTCCTGGGTCTTCGTCCCCACCGCCGGGGCGGTGCTGGCGCAGTGGGGGGCCGACGTGATCAAAATCGAGCACCCCTGGCTCGTCGGCCAGGCGACACGCCCGGCCCCGGCGGGCGGTTCGCCCGACCCGCTGGATGAACTGCTGGAGCGGGCGAACCGTGGCAAGAGGAGCATCGCGCTCGACATCACCCAGGCCCCGGGGCGCCGGGTGCTCCGGGGTCTCGCCAGCCGCGCGGACGTCTTTCTCACGGACTGGCCGGACGAGGTCCGCCGGCGGGAACAGGTGGACGTCGCGGACCTGCGCGCCTGGAACGAGCAGGTCATCTACGCCCACGGGGCCGGTGTGCCGCTCGACGACGCCCCCGGGCGGTTTGAGCGCGCCGAGACCGCCCGGACCTCGCCGGTGGACCGGACGGCTCCCGTCGGGCCGCCTGCCGCCGGGGCCGCCGACGAGACGGTGGACGTCCCGCGCTCGCTCAGCTCGGTGGCCCGCCTGCTCGCGGTCGGGGACCGCACGGCCGGTGCGCTGCTGGCCGGTGGCATCGCCGGGGCGCTCTACGACCGGGAACGGAGCGGCCGTGCGCGGGTCGTGGAGGTCTCGCTGAAGGCGTGCGCGGCCTTCCTCGCACACTGAGCGAGCCGCCGCGGGGCCGACGTCTAGACCGGGAGGAGCCGCGCGACCCGTTCGCGGTGCTGCGCCGGGTCGCCGAACATCAGCCGGGCGCTGGACGCCCGCTTGAAGTACAGATGGGCCGGGTGCTCCCAGGTGAAGCCGATCCCGCCGTGGATCTGGATGTTCTCCGCCGCGGCATGCAGGTAGGCGTCGGAGCAGTAGGCCGCCGCGAGGCTGGCGACGAGTGGCAGCTCGGGGTCGCCCGCCGCGGCCGCCGCGGCCTCATACGCGGCGGACCGGGCGCACTCGACCTCGATCAGCACATCGGCGCACTTGTGCTTGACGGCCTGGAAGGACCCGATCGGGCGGCCGAACTGCATCCTCGACCGCGCGTACCCGACAGCCATCTCCAGCACTCGGGCGGCGCCCCCCGTCTGCTCCGCCGCGAGGGCGACGAGGGCACGCTGGAAGCCCTGCTCCACGGCGGCCCAGCCCGCGCCGTCCGAGCCGAGCAACCGGGCGTCCACCGCGTCGAGGTCCAACCGGGCCTGCCGGCGGGTCTGGTCCAGCGTCGCGAGCGGCGTGCGCCGCAGCCCGGCCGCCGTCGCGTCGACCGCGAACAGGCCTGTCCCGGCCGGCGTGCGGGCCGCGATCACGAGCAGGTCGGTGGAACACCCGTCGAGCACGAACATCTTGGTGCCGTCCAGGCGCCAGCTCTCGCCGGCCCGCGTCGCCCTGGTCCGCAGGACGTCCTCCTCCCAGCGGCCGTCCGCCTCGGTGACGGCGAGCGTGGCGATCCGCCGGCCGCCGGCGATGCCGGGGAGCAGATCGGCGCAGGCGGCGGTGTCACCCGTGGCGAGGATGGCCTGGCCTGCCGTCACTGTGGCGAGGAAGGGCCCGCAGAACAGGACGCGGCCCATCTCCTCGAAGACGACCGCCAGCTCCGCGAAGCCGAACCCGGCCCCGCCGTACTCCTCGGGAATGGCCAGACCCAGCAGGCCGAGCTGCTGCGCCAACACGGCCCACACCGCGGGGTCATAGCCGGAGGCGGTCTCCATCTGGGTGCGTACCGCGTGCTCCGACGACGAGTCCTCGAGGAAGGAGCGTACGGCCGCGCGCAGTTCCTCGCGCTCCTCGGTGAACGGCGAGCTCATCGAAACTCCCGAATGTTCGGATGGCGGTCCGCTGGGGCCTCCAGCGGGGTGAGAACATGATCCGTGGCGGCCGCTGCTTCCTCTGGGGTCGGCCCGGTGCGCACGACTGGCGGCGAATTCATGGTGTTGATCGGTTCCGCTCGATATGGTACTGCTGAAAACGGCGCCCACGCATCCGACATTGCCGAGGAGGCGCCGGAGGGTTGCCGGCCGTGAACACCAAGGTTTACACGCATGAGTTCATCGACATCAAAGGCGCGAACCGCGCGAACTACGTCCACCATATGACGGCGAACTGGAGTCCGATAGCACAGGAGGAGCGCAACCAGCTGTGCTACGGGGTGTGGGGCGTCGTGGGGACGACCGGCCGGTGGCCACAGGTCGTCAACCTCTGGGAGGAGGACGGTTTCGACGGGCTGGCCGCGGGTCTGCGGCACGAGACATCGAGCGCTTCGTTCCAGGATCCAAAGCTGGAGAAATGGTGGCAGGAGGCCGCCGAGTACCGCTCCGGCGGACTCGACCGTGTACTGATTCCCGCCCCGTGGTCCCGGACGATCTCGGAGCTTTGCGTGGCGGGTGTGTGGGGCGAGGTCTACGCCCATGAGATGGTCAGGGTACCGCGCGGTACGGCGGAAAGTTTTCTGTCGATCATCGCGGAGGAAACGGTTCCCGTCTATGCGGGGCATGGCTGGCAGCTCGTCGGCGCATTCAGGACGGCGTTGGCCGACGATTCGGAGTGTGTGCTCGTCTGGGCGATCCCGAACTGGGGGGCCTGGGCCGATCTGGAGAAGGCGCTGGACATGCCCGGGTCGGCCGCCAACCGGTGGCGGCGGCGGCTCTGGGAGGTCAGCGAGTCGTCGAGCCGTCTGCTCATGCGCGACGCTCCGCTCTCTCCGCTGCGTCTCGGCCGGCAGCCGGCGAGGGCCGACCGGCACGAGGGCTGGAGTGATCTCTGAGGCGGCCGTCCACGGGATCCGCCCTCCCTTCCGTGTCCGCGAGCCCCGGTGGCCGCCGGGATCGCGTGGCCGGCCGTCGCTGTGACAGCCACCGGTAGCGGTGGTCGACGGCCCGACATCAACCTTCTATGATTTTGTATAAATTATCCTAGCAGTATCGCGGGGAGTTGGAATGTCGCTGGGGGACCTGCTGCGACGCCTCGGCGTCGGGTACCTGCTCTGCCCACCCACCGGCCCGACGGCCGGCGACGTTCCCGGGATTCGGCTCCATGTGGCACCCGACCTCGCCAGCGCCCGGCTCGTCGCCGAGGCCGAGGGGACGATGGGCGGCGGGCTCGGCGCGGTTCTCGACCGGGACGTGCTCACCCTCGCCTCCCGGCCCGTCCCGGCCGCCAGGCGGGAGCCCGTGCCGGCAGGGGCTCCCGCCGAGCTGGAGACCCTGGTGAGGGACGCCCGCCGGCGCGGCCGGGGGACCCTGAGCGTCCGGCTCGGGTTCGACCCGGCCGCGCCGGCAGTGGCGAACGGGGCGGACGGGTCCGTCACGCCCGCCACTGCCGGGCGTGACCCGTCCCTGGCGGCCCTCCTGGCCACGTTCGACGGCGACACCGCGCCCCCGGCGCCCGGTGCCGGCCGATTCGACGTCGACCTCGTCCTGGCCGGCCGCGGCGTCGTCCGGGCAGGGGCGCAGGACGCGCTGCGCTCCTTCGCCGAAGCGACCGGCCTGGGGGTCCTCAACACCTTCACGGCCAAGGGGCTCTTCCGCTGGGACAGCCCGTTCCACCTGGGTACCGGATGCCTGCAGGAACGGGACCTGGACCTGGCCCTGGCCGGGGCTGGGGCTGGGGTCGGGGCTGGGGCTGGGGCTGGGGCGGGGCCGACGGGGCTCGTGGCCGCCGTCGGCGTGGACGCCGACGAGTGCCCCGAAGCCCTGCTGCGCGCGGCCGGCGTGCGCCCGGAACAACTGCTCCACCTGGGCCTGGACGACCTCGTCCGGGGGGCGGTCGGCGTTCGCTCCAGGACCGCGGTGGGCGGTGCGCGACCGCGGCTCTACCGCGAGCTCGCGGCGGTGGTCCAGCCGCTGTACGGGCGCGAGGACGCCCCGCTCAACCCGGCCCGCGCGGCGGCCGACGTCGCGGCGGTCCTCCCCGGGGAAGCGGCGGTCTGGACCGAGCCCGGGAGGGCCGCGATGTGGCTGGCGCGCGCGCTGCCGACGACGCGGCTCGGCAGCGCGCGGGTCCCCGCGGCCGGCAGCGCGGGCGTCGCGGTCGCCGGGGCGCTCGGCGCCGTCCTGCGCACGGGCGGCGTCGGGGTGGCCGTCGTCGACACCCCGCCCCGGGACGGGGCCGTCGCCGCCCTGGTCGAGTGGGCGTCGCGCCTCGCCGGCACCCTGGTGGTCGAGGTGTGGGGCGACGGCGGCGCCCCGCGGTCGGCCGCGCAGCACCGCGACCACCTTGCCGCCGCGCTGGCCCGGCCGGGTGTCCACGTGATCGAGGTGCCCGTGGACTTCGCCCCGACGGCCGCGCTGGTCGACGTGTGCGGTCCGCTCGTCGCCTGGCCGGGGGGGAGCGCCACGCGCGAGAATCGGTGACCGGGAACCAAGCCCATGGCCGGTTCGAGGCCGGTGGAAGGCCCGGGTCGGATGGAGGCACCCGGCGCCGGCGGCGCCCGGGCACGGCCCGCGACGCGCGACGGCACCGGCGCGACAGCACCGGGTCGAGCACACCGACGTGCGATGGACAGGATGGTTGCCATGGATATTTCCGGAGTTGGCATCTGGAGCCAGCAGCTGCGGTGGGGGGATCAGGCCGAGGTGGCCGACGCGGCGGCGGAGCTGGAGGAGCTGGGCTACCGCGCGCTGTGGATTCCCGACGTCGGGGGCCCGGTGTTCGAGGCCGTCGAGGCACTGCTGGCGGCGACCCGGTCGGTGACAGTGGCCACCGGCATCCTCAACCTGTGGATGCACAGCCCGGCGGACACGGCCGCGGGATACGCCACGCTCACGGCCGCCCACGGAGACCGCTTCCTGATGGGCGTCGGGGTGAGCCACGCACCGCTGGTCGACGCGTCGGAACCCGGTCGCTACCGCCGGCCGCTGGCGGCCATGACGGCGTTCCTCGACGGGCTGGACAAGGCCGACCAGCCGGTCCCACCCGAGCGCCGCGTGCTGGCCGCGCTCGGCCCCAGGATGCTCCAGCTGGCCGGAAGCCGGGCGCGCGGAGTACATCCGTATCTCGTGACGCCCGAGCACACCCGGCAGGCACGCGAGAGCCTGGGAGCCGGGCCCCTCGTGCTCCCCGAGCAGACGGTGATCCTCACCACCGACGCCGACGAGGCCCACGCGATCGGCCGGGACTGGTTGCGCGGGTACCTGGGGCTGCCGAACTACGCGAACAACATCCGCAGGCTCGGCTTCACCGACGACGACGTCGCGGACGCCAGCGACCGGCTCTTCGACGCCCTGATCGCCTGGGGGGACGAGGACGCGATCCGGCGCCGGGTCGACGAACACCGGGCCGCCGGTGCCGACCACGTCTGCCTCCAGGTGCTCACCGCCGACCCGAAGGCCTTTCCGCGCGAGCAGTGGCGCCGGCTCGCTCCCGCGCTCCGGTAGGCCGGCGGCCGCCCGGCTGCCCGACCCTTTCTCCCTGGTCCAGGCACTGGCCAGGCCACCCGGTTCGCCATGCGGGCCGGGTGGGCGGTTCGCCCGCGCCCCCGATCGATCGATACGATCGACGGGCTGCGGCCGCCTCGGCGCCGGGTGACGCGGTGGAGGTGTCTCCTTCAGCGGCGCCGCCGCGTCGAAGGAGCCCGCAATACCTCCCCAAGGTCGAGCCGCGCCGACCGCGACCGCGACGCAGCGGCGTGCCGCGATCGACCGGCGCAGCAGCGGCGCCCAGGTGGCGGACTACATCCGGAACCTGATCTTCTCCGGTGAGCTGCGTCAGGGCGACCATGTCCGGCAGGACGAGATCGCGGAGGATCTCGGGGTGAGCCGGATTCCCGTCCGCGAGGCCATCATCGTCCTCGACCAGGAGGGCTGGGTGACGAACGAGCTGCACCGCGGCGCGTTCGTCCACGGCCTGGACGAGAACTCCGTCCGCGACCACTACGGGCTCATCGGCCTGCTCTACGGCTACGCCGCGCAGCGCGCCACCGAACGCGGCGATGACGACGGGCTGGCCCGGCTGCAGACAGCCGAGCGCGCGTTGCGGGCCGCGACCGAGCCCACCGCCGTCCGGGACGCGAACGAGGTGTTCCTGCGCCAGATCTTCGCGCTCGCCCGGTCGTCGCGGCTGAAGGCGATGAGTCGGCAGATGAACGGCATCATCCCCGGCAACTTCTTCGAGCTGGTGCCGGGCACGATCGACCCGCAGAAGAAGGGGATCACGGCGGTCTCCCGCGCCGTCAGGGCGCGCGACGGGGAGCGCGCCAACGCCGCGTTCGTCGCGCTCCTCCGGCAGCATGGTGAGCGCGTCGTCGACCTGCTCCGGGCCCGCAACATCCTCTGGGTCCCCGACGAGGCCGCGACGTCCTGACTCCCGGCCCCGCCTGACTCCCGGCCCCGGCTCAGCCGAGAGCCTCGCGGGCCCAGTCCCGCAGTGCCGGGGCCAGCAGCGGCCAGCGGACGAACAGACCGCCGGCGCTCTCCCGTTCGGCCTGGCGGTCGAGGTACTCGCGGTCGCCCCAGGGGGGCTCGACCAGCCGGGCGTTCGGTAGCAGGCCGGCCAGCGCCTCCGACGTCGCCCGCGGGTGGAAGGGATCACTCGCGCCGCCGCGGAACACGAGGGCGGGGACGGTGATGGCGCGCGCGAGCTCGTCGGGCAGGCCCGGCACCTGCTCGCCGGGCCGCGGGCAGTAGGCGGCCATCCACCGCTGCATGGTGGCGAGGAAGGCCTCCCTGTCCTGATCAAGGACCTGGCGTCGGTTCCGCTCGTTCCGGTCGAGCAGCGGGGCCCAGTCGGGCAGCGCCGCCACCGCGTCCATGCCGGTCGTCCACGCGGCCGTGATGGCCGGTGTGTAGTAGACGTTCGCGAGGATCATGAGGCCCATCACGCCGCCACTGATCCACCACAGGGAGAGGCCGGAGACCACCTCCGGGTGATGCGCGGCGGTGAGTAGCGAGATGTGGGAGCCCACGGTCGCGCCGGCGAGCACCGCCGGGCCGAGGTCGAGCTCCGTCAGGAGCGCGGCGAGGGTGTCGGCCTGCATCCGCGGCTCGCTCGGACCCGTGAAGCGCAGATCGGACCCGCCGCTGTTCGGCCGGTCCCACAGCAGGACCCGATTGCCGTCAGCGGCGAGTGCCCGGGCGAGTTCCGGCAGGCCCGGGGTCTCCTTGGGGAAGCGACCACCCGGCGTCAGCACCCAGGTCCGCTCACCGTCGCCGATCAGGTCGTAGCCGATTCGAAGGCCGTCGACGTTCGCGTATGCCACCAACCGGACAGTAGCGGCGGCGCGCGGCCGGGGAAACCGTTCACCCCGGCGGACCGGATCCTCGTGGTCCGGCTGCCGGGGGCTGTTCCCGAACCCGCCAAGCGGCCGGCCCGGTGAAACCGGGTACGGGGGTGCAGTGGCTCGACCTCCGGAAACAGGGGTCGTAGGGGGTGCGATGCCGGGTGTACCGGGGCGGTCGGCGACGCAAGGATGATCATCCTGACGGCGCGTTTCGGAGAGAGCTCCGGGCGTAGGTGGAACAGCGCCACCCACAGGAAGAGGTCCCATGCCCGCACCGCCACCCCTGCACCTGGCCGTGGCGCTCGACGGCGCCGGCTGGCATCCCGCGGCGTGGCGGGCACCCGAGTCACAGGCGGCCAGCCTGTTCACCGCCGGGTACTGGATCGACCTCGTCCGTGAGGCCGAGCGAGGGCTGCTGGACCTCGTGACCTTCGAGGACGCCTTCGTCCTGCAGTCCACGCAGTTCCACAGCCACGATGACCGGACGGACCTGGTCCGCGGGCGGTTGGACGCGGTGCTGCTCGCCGCCCGGGTCGCCCCGCACACGCGCCACATCGGGCTCGCGCCGAGCACCGTGATCACCCACTCCGAGCCGTTCGCGGTCGCGAGCGCGATCGCGACGCTGGACCACATCACGTCGGGCCGAGCGGGCTGGCGCGCCCAGGGCGCCGGCCGCAACCACGAAGCCGGTCACTTCGGGCGCCGGGAGATCCCGCCGCTGTCCGTCGCCGACCTCGAGGCCCCCGAGGTCCTCGCGCTCATGAAGGACGTCTTCGACGAGGCCGCCGAGTTCGTGGAGGCCGCGCGGCGGCTGTGGGACAGCGTGGAGGACGACGCCGAGATCCGCACGGTCCCGGCCGGCCGCTGGTCCGACCCGGGTGGCGGCGGGACCCACCTCGACCGGCGCCACATCGACCGGAACAGGACGCACCCCGTCGACCTGGAAGGTTCGCACTGGCGGGTGCGGGGTCCGGCGACCGTCCCGCGCCCGCCGCAGGGCCAACCGGTGGTCGTCGGGCTCGCACACGTCACGATTCCCTACCGACTGGCGGCCCGTGCCTACGACGTGGTCTTCGTGACGCCGCACGAGGTCGAGCACATCCGACCGATCATCGACGAGATCCGGTTCGAGCAGGACGCCGCCGGCCGCGGTGACCAGACCCTGCACATCTTCGGGGATCTGATCGTCTTCCTCGACGCGGACGGGGCCCGCGCCGCCGACCGCAAGGCGCGCCTGGACGACCTGGCGGGCACCCCGCTGGTCTCCGACGCGCGGGTCTTCGCCGGCACGGCCGGCGAGCTCGCGGACCTCCTGCTCGCCTGGCGGGACGCGGGGCTGACCGGGTTCCGCCTGCGCCCGGGCGTCGCGGCCGCGGACGTCGAGGGCATCTCCCGCCTGCTCGTCCCCGAGCTGCGGCGGCGGGGGGCGTTCCGCCCGGCCTACGAGGCCGACACGCTGCGCGGGCTGCTCGGCCTGCCGCACCCGGCCAACCGGTTCGTCACCGCATGACCGAGGTCCGCCCGGCCTGACCCGCGAGGAGATCCCGATGACCCAGCCCCGCCCGCCGATACACCTCGCCGTCGCGTTCCCGGCCCTGGTACACGCGAGCGCCGACCTGAGCGCGGCCCCGCCGACCAGCTCCGGTGCGGGCGCCCCGACCGCCGCCCTGCGCGCGCGCGATCTCGTCGACTTCCGGACCTACGTCCAGTTCGCCCAGACCGCGCAACGGGGCGGGTTCGACTTCCTGCTGCTGGGGGAGGACCTGCGGCTGCCCGCCGCCGACGAGGTCGCCACGCCCGGCGACCCCGACACGGAGCAGGCCGGTGCCGCCGGCCGGCCGGACCCGCTCACGCTGCTGGCCGCGCTCGCCTCGGTCACCGACGGACTCGGCCTGGCAGCCACGGCCACCACGACGTTCGGCGAGCCCTACGCGGTGGCCCGCAGGCTGGCGACGCTCGACCATCTCTCCGGGGGCCGGGCCGCCTGGAACGTCGTCACCACCCTGGACGAGCGGGCCGGTGCGAACTTCCGGCACGGCCCCGGCCTTCTCGGTGTCGACCGGGCCGAGCGCACCCGCGAGTTCCTGGCGGCCGCCGCGAGCCTGTTCGGCTCCTGGGCCGACGAGGACCTGGTGGTGGATCCCGCCGCGGGCACGTTCCTCGCCGACCCACGGGCCGGATCCTTCACCTACCGCGGCCGGCACTTCGACATCGACGGTCGGTTCAACGTCCCGCGCTCGCCGCAGGGCCGCCCGCCGGTCCTGCTCGCCGCCGCCGCGGGGGACGGCGAGGACGCCCGCCGTCAGCGCGATCTCGCCGCCGCCGTCGCGGACGTCGTGATCACCCCGTACGCGGGCCTCGACGCCGGCATCGCCTTCCGCGCGGACCTGCACGAACGCCTCGCGCTGCACGGGCGGGTTCCCGGGGAGCTGCTCGTCCTGCCCGCGGTGTCCTTCGTGCTCGGCGCGGGTGCGGCCGGTGCCGCGGCCGCCGACGGATCGGCGGGCGGAACATTCGCGTTCGTCGGCGCCGCCGAGACCATCGCCCGCGACATCGCCGGGGATGTGTGGGCCGGCGCCGCCGACGGGTTCCTCCTGGTGCCGCCGGTGCGCCTGGCCGGCGCGGACGGCACGGGCGGCGGGGCGGCCGCGGGCCTCCTCGACGGCCTCACGCAGTTCGTCGACAGCGTCGCTCCCGCGCTGCGTGCCGCGGGCGCCCTGCGCGCAGACCCCGCCGGGACGACGCTGCGCGCGCGGCTGGGACTGCCCCCGGTGCCCTCGGGCGGCGCGCGCGGGCCCGCGGCGGCCCTCGCGAGAGAGGTCACGGCGGGCGCCGCCACCGCCTGAGTCACCCGGCCGTCACCCCGGCCACCCGGCCACCGCCGGTTCCCGTCGTCCGTCGCACGTCATCCAGCCGTTCGCGTTCTTTCGGAATTCCTCTCGGAGCACCTTCATGCGTTTTTTCGGACCGGTACGGATCCTCGCCGCGGGCGTGGCCTGCGGCGCGCTCCTGTTGACCGCCTGCGGTTCAGGCGGAGATACGGAGAGTAATGATTCGGCGACGCCCGTCGCGGGTGGAACCGTGACGTACGCCGTCGACACGTTCCCCGCCTGCTTCGACATCCACGTCAGCCCCCAGGACATCACCGGGGAGATCCAGCGCGCCGTCTTCGACTCGCTCGTGTTCGAGGACGTCGACGGCAAGTTCCACCCGTGGCTGGCCACGAAGTGGGAGGTCGCGGACGACCTGACCAGCTACACCTTCCACCTGCGCGAAGGCGTGACGTTCACCGACGGCACGCGGTTCGACGCCGAGGCGGTCAAGGCCAACTTCGACCACATCGTCTCCGCGGACACCAAGTCGCAGTTCGCCATCGCCCTGCTCGGCCCCTACAAGGGCGTCGAGGTGGTCGACCCGCTGACGGTGAAGATCTCCTTCTCGAAGCCCTTCGCTCCGTTCCTGCAGGCGGCGAGCACCGCGTACCTGGGCTTCTACTCGCCGAAGGCGCTTGCCGACAGCGCGGACAAGTTCTGCGGCGGCGGTCCGGCGCTGGTGGGCACCGGTCCGTTCAGCGTCCAGTCCATCACCCAGAACCAGGGCCTGACCCTGGTGAAGAACCCTGACTACGACTGGGCTCCGGAGACCGCGGCGCATCGCGGCCCCGCCTACCTGGACCGCCTGGAGATCCGGCTGCTGCCGGAGGCCTCCACCCGCCTCGGTGCCCTGACCAGTGGCCAGGTCGACGCGGCCCGCTCGATCGCGCCGACGAACGTCGCGGCCGTGCGCCGCACACCCGGGCTCGAGGTGATCAGCCAGCAGGCCGCCGGAGCCCCGTACTCGCTCTACCTCAACAGCCGGAAGGCCCCGTTCGACGACCTGCGCGTCCGCCAGGCGTTCCAGCTCGCGATCGACATCGAGACCGACGTCAAGACCGTCTACTTCGGGGAGTACGACCGGGCCTGGAGCCCGCTGTCGCCGACGACCCCCTCGTACAACGCCAAGCTGGAGAACTCCTGGCCGTTCGACCAGGAGAAGGCCAACTCCCTGCTGGACGAGGCCGGCTGGACCGGACGGGACGCCGACGGGTACCGGACCAAGGGCGGCCAGCGGCTCTCCGTGCTCTGGCCGGCGCTGCCCGCCCAGTACGTGCGCGAGCAGCGGGACGTGCTCGGTCAGGCCATCCAGGCTGACCTGAAGAAGGTCGGGATCGAGCTGGCGCACCCGGTCATCGAGGTCGGGGAGTCGCAGACCAAGTCGCTGGAAGGCGCGTACCACGTCCTCGACTTCCAGTGGGCCCGCTTCGAGCCCGACGTGCTGCGGCTGTTCTTCAACACCGCGAGCCTGCCCCCGGCCGGCCAGAACGCGTCGTTCATCTCCGACCCGCGGCTCGACGAGTGGACGAACACCGGGGCCACGACCCTCGACAAGGCCGTGCGCGACGACGTCTACGGGCAGGCCCAGCAGCGGGTGATCGACCTGGCGCTGACGGTCCCGCTGTACGTGTCGAGCACGCTGTTCGGGGTCGCCGACCGGATCAACGGTCTGGACTTCGACCCGAACACCTGGGTGAGCTGGTACGACGCCTGGCGGGACCGGGCGTGAGCATGCCGCGCCGGGTGGCCCGCGCGATCGTGGCGCGACTGCTCGCGGCCGTCGCGGTGATGCTCGGCGCGGCCACCCTCGCCTTCGCGGCCCTGCAGGCGCTGCCCGGAGACCCCGTGCAGCGCCTGCTCGGCCCGATGTCCCAGGCCCCGGAGGAGGTCCGGGCGCGCATCCGCGCGGACTACGGGTTCGACCGGCCTGTGATCGTGCAGTACCTGCGCTACATCGGCGGGCTGGCACGCGGGGACCTCGGCGAGTCCTACCAGTCGCAGCAGCCGGTCTCCCGGCTGATCGGCGACCAGCTCTGGCCGACGGTGCAGCTCGCGCTGGCCGCCCTCGGGATCGCCGTGGTCCTCGCGGTGGTCTCGGCGGTGGCGACAGCCGGGCGCTGGCCCTGGCTGCGGGCGCTGGCCTGGGCCGGTGAGCTCACCGCGGTCTCCACCCCGGGCTTCTGGGTCGGGATCGTGCTGCTCACCCTGTTCTCGTTCCAGCTCCAGATCTTCCCGGTCGCCGGGGCACAGGACCTGTCCTCGCTCGTCCTGCCGGCCCTCACCCTCGCGCTCGCCATCGCCGGGATGCTGGCCCAGGTGCTGCGCGAGGGCATGGAGGCCGCGCTCACCCAGCCGTTCGTGGTCACCGCCCGGGCCCGTGGCCTCAGCCAGACCGCGGTGCGGCTGCGCCACGTGCTGCGGCACGCGGCGGTGCCCGCGGTCACCCTCACCGGCTGGCTGCCGGGCACGCTGATCGGCGGCGTGGTGCCGATCGAGACGGTCTTCGGCCGGCCCGGCGTCGGTTCGCTGCTGCTGCGGGCGGTGAGCACGGCCGACATGCCCGTGGTGATGGCGGTCGTGGTCCTCTCCGCGTTCGTCTTCGTGATCATCTCCGCCGTGGTCGACCTGCTGTACCTGGTCATCGACCCCCGGCTCCGGACCGTGGAGGCCGTCGTATGACCGTGTCCGCCGCGTCGGGTGCGCCGTGACGGCGCTGGACGCCTCCGCCGCGGCGGGCGGGTTCGGCGTGCTCGCGCCGGCCCGCGCCCGGCGGCGCCGCGCCGGGCGTCCCGTGGTGCTCGCCGCGGCGGTCGTCGTGGCGGTGCTCGGCGCGGGCACCGGCAACGTGGCGTTGGCCGTGGCGATCGCCTCGGTGCCGCCCTACGCCAGGCTGGTGCGCGCGGAGGCGCTGGGCGTGCGGCGTTCCGGCTACGTCGAGGCGGCTCTCGGGCTCGGCCTGCCCCGCGCGACGCTGATCCGCCGGCACGTCGTGCCGAACACCCTGACCCCCCTGCTGGTGCTGGCCACCGTCGGCTTCGGTGCGGCGCTGGTCGCCTCGTCGGTGCTCAGCTTCCTCGGACTGGGCACCGAGCCGCCCGATCCGGAATGGGGCTCGATGCTCGCCGAAGGCCGTGACTTCCTCTCCACGGCATGGTGGATCGCCGTCTTCCCCGGCGCGACGCTGACGGTGGTGGTCTTCGCGGTCAACGTGCTCGGCGGCTACGCGCGCACCCGTTTCGCGGGCAGGTCCGGGTCATGAGCGCGGTCGAACCTCCGTCCGTGGCACCGGCCCCGGCGGCTCCGGCCGGTGCCACGCGGTCGCGGGAGAAGGACCCGGCCCCGCTGCTCGTCGTCGACGGCCTCGACGTCACCTTCACCGGCGAGGGTGAGCCGTTGCGCGCCGTGCGCGGCGCCTCGTTCACCCTGGCCGCCGGGCAGTGCCTGGCGATCGTCGGCGAGTCCGGGTCGGGTAAGAGCGTCACGGCCCGCACGCTCGTCGGCCTGACCGGGGCACGATCGCGGGTGACGGCCCGCACGCTGACCTTCGACGGCCTGGATCTCACCGCGTTGACCGAGAGCCGCTGGCGCGCGGTGCGCGGCGCCGGCATCGGACTGGTCCTACAGGACGCCCTGGTCTCGCTGGATCCGCTGCGCCGGGTGGGCGCCGAGATCGGGGAGGTGCTGCGGACCCACCGCACCGTCGAACCGTCCCGGCGGGCCGAGCGGGTGCTCTCGCTGCTGGCCGACGTGGGTGTGCCCGACCCCGGGCAGCGGGTGGGCCAGTACTCGCACCAGCTCTCCGGCGGCCTGCGTCAACGGGCGCTGATCGCCTCCGCGATCGCGGCCCGGCCGCGACTGCTGCTGGCCGACGAGCCGACCACGGCCCTCGACGCCACCGTCCAGCGGCAGATCCTCGCGCTGCTCGACCGGCTGCGTGGCGACGGCACGGCCATCCTGCTGATCAGTCACGACCTGGCCGTGGTGGCCGGCCTGGCCGATCACATCGTGGTGATGTACGCCGGTCTTGTCGTGGAAAGCGGCCCGGCGACGGCGGTGCTCGACCGGCCGCGTCACCCCTACACCCGGGCGCTGCTCGCGGCCGTGCCCGCGTTGCACCCCAGGGGGGCACGCCTGTCACCCGCTGTGGTCGGGCGCCCCGGCGCCGGGCCGCTCGGCTGCCCCTACGCCGCGTCGTGCGCGCGGGGCGACGACCGGTGCCGTGAACGGCTGCCCGTTCCCGAGGCTGATCTCGGCGGCCATCTCGCCTTGTGCTGGCATCCCTTCGACACCGCCGGGCCCGGCACGGCGGCGGGCGCCGCTGTGCCGGCGGCCGCGGTCGGCGCGGACAGGCCCGTCCCGGACGCCGTGCCCGGCTGGCAGGCCGTGGAGCCGGGGGAGCTGCTGCTGGACGTGGCCGGGGTCTCGAAGCGCTTCCGGCGGCCCGACGGGGGCTGGCGGGACGCCGTGCTGGCGGCGAGCCTGCAGCTGCGGGTGGGCGAGGCGGTCGGCGTGGTCGGTGAGTCCGGTTCGGGCAAGACCACGCTGGCGCGCATCGTGCTCGGTTTCCAGCAGCCGGACGAGGGCGTGGTGACGTTCGGCGGCCTGCCGTGGAGCGGCGTGCCCGAGCGGGAGCGGCGGGACCGGCGCCGCCAGATCCAGGCCGTCTACCAGGACCCGCTCGGGTCGTTCGATCCCCGGCACACCGTCGGGCGCATCCTGGGCGAGGCCGTGGAGGTCGCGGGGGTGCCCCGCGGCCGGGCGCGCCGCGCGCGCGTCGCCGAGCTGCTCGACCAGGTCGGTCTGCCCGCGGCGATGGTCGCCCGGCGTCCGCGCGAGCTTTCCGGTGGGCAGCGGCAACGGGTCGCGATCGCTCGTGCGCTCGCGCCGTCGCCGCGGGTGCTGGTCTGCGACGAGCCGGTCTCCGCGCTCGACGTCTCAATCCAGGCGCAGATCCTCGACCTGCTGACGACGCTGCGCCGGGATCTCGGCGTGGCCCTGATGTTCATTTCCCACGATCTCGGCGTCATCCACCATGTGAGTGATCGACTGTTGGTGATGAAGGACGGCCGGATCGTCGAGGCGGGTGACGCCGAAGCGATGTTCCGCGCTCCCGACCATCCCTATACCCGTGCGTTGCTCGCCGCCGTCCCCGGCCGCGGTTCGGTCTCCCTGCCCCCGGCCACGCTCCCGGAGGTCTGAGCCACCTCCGGCTGGCCGGCCACGCCTGCGGAGATGACGGTGGCCGTGGGACCGTTCGCCGCCGCGATGTCGAGCCGTCCCCGCCATTCGGCCAGGGCCGTGTTGATCTGGTGGGCGGGGAGGGGGATGGAGATCATGGTGCCGGTGCCGGCGAGGTGGCGTAGGGCTTGGGCGCGCAGGGTGACGATTTTGGCGGCGTCGGTGAGGGTGAGGGCGTCGGCGATGTGGGCGGCGGTGATTTCGCCCTGGCTGTGGCCGATGACGGCGTGGGGGTGGATGCCGTGGTGTTGCCAGAGGCGGGCGAGGCTGGTCATGACGGCGAAGAGGGTGGGTTGGACGACGTCGACGCGGTCGAGGGTGGGGGCGTTGGGGGTTTGGTGGAGGACGTCGAGGAGGTTCCAGGTGGTGTGGGGGTGCAGGGCGTCGGCGCAGGCGTGGATGTGGTGGGTGAAGACGGGGTTGGTGGTGAGGAGTTCGCGGGCCATGGCGGGCCATTGGGTGCCTTGGCCGGGGAAGACGAAGACGGTTTTGCCGGTGCCGGTGCCGGTGCTGCTGGTGGGTGGGGTGGTGGTGAGTGCGGGGTGGGGTTGGTTGTGGGTGAGGGCGGTGAGGGCGGTGAGTGCGGGGTGGAGGTCGGTGGTGGTGGTGCCGAGGATGACGGCGCGGTGGGGGAAGTGGGTGCGGGTGGTGGCGAGGGTGTGGGCGAGGTCGGTGGGGTCGGTGTGGGGGTGGTGGTCGAGGTGGGTGGTGAGTTGGTGGGCCTGGTCGCGTAGGGCCTGGGGGGTGCGCGCGGACAACACCCAGGCCAGCACCGGAGCGTCCACGGCGCCCGTGTCCTGCCCGTCCGGTACGCCGGCGCCCGGCGCGGGCGGCTCGGCGCCGGGCGGGGCCTCGGTCAGCACCACGTGGCAGTTCGTCCCCCCGACGCCGAACGAGCTGACTCCGGCGACCAGGGCCTCGGCGGGCCGTGGCCACGCGCCGGCGGAGCTCGCCACCCGCAGTCGAAGCTCCGCCAGCGGGATGTCAGGGTTCGGGTGCTCGAAGTTGAGGCTCGCCGGGATGCGGCGATGGCGGATCGCCAGGGCGGTCTTGAGTAGTCCGACGATGCCGGCCGCCCCCTCGAGATGGCCCACGTTCGTCTTGGCCGAGCCGACCAGGAGCGCCCGCTCGGACGGCCGTCCCGCGCCGAGCGCCGCGGCCTCGAGCGGATCGCCGACCGGCGTGCCGGTGCCGTGCAGCTCCACGTACTGCGCGGCGGCCGGGTCGATGCCGGCGTCGGCGAACGCGCGGCGGACGGCGTCTCGCTGCGCGTCGGAGCTGGGCACGGTGAGCGCGTCCGTCGCGCCGTCGTTTGTCACGGCGCTGCCGCGCAGCACGCACGTGACGGGGTCGCCGTCGGCCAGGGCGTCGGCGAGCGGCTTGAGCACGACGATCCCGCCGCCCTCGCCACGCACGTACCCGTTCGCGCGCGCGTCGAAGGTGAAGCAGCGCCCGTCCGGGGAGAGCGCGCCGAACCGCTCCACGGTGAGCGTGCTCTCCGGCGCGAGGTTGAGGTTGACCCCGCCCACCAGCGCCAGGTCGGTCTCCCCGCGCCGGATGCTCGTCAGCGCCAGGTGCACGGCGACCAGTGCGGACGCCTGGGCCGCGTCCACGGTGAGGCTCGGGCCGCGCAGGCCGAGCGTGTAGGAGACGCGGTTCGCGAGGATCCCGTGGTTGAGCCCGGTCAGTGTGTGCCGGGTGATCGCGTCCGGGCCGCGCCGGTGGGTGAGCGTCGCGTAGTCGTGGGCGATCGCGCCGAGGAACACCCCGGTCCGGGTACCGGTGAGCGTCCCCGGGACGATTCCGGCATCCTCCAGGGCCTCCCAGCTCAGTTCGAGGACGAGGCGTTGCTGCGGGTCCATCGCGGCGGCCTCGCGGGGGGAGATACCGAAGAACTCCGGATCGAAGGTGTCCACCGCGTCGAGATATCCCGCCGGGCGCGCGGCGGCACCGTGGCGCGCTTCGGTGGACAGGATCGAGGCGCGGGTCTCGGGAATCGGAGTGATGGCGCTCTCGCCGTTCTCCAGAAGGCGCCAGAATGCGCCCGGATTCTCGGCCCTGGGTAGCCGGCAGGCAAGGCCGATGACGGCCACCGCCGAGGTCTCTGATTCGAGCGCGCCGTTTCCGTCCGAACTCATCGTCGCGAACTCCAGCTCTTCCCATATGTACCTGTCACCGACGCCCGATAGGCACGTGGCGGTAGAACGGCGGTTCCGAGGTGGTGCACGGGGGTGGTCGGCCCGAGGCGTGCCGATCGCCGGCATCGTTGCCGGATGCGCCCGCTCGCCCGCTGGCACTGGAGTGACCGGCCGGAGGCGGGGGCGAGACACGGGCGGGACATCGGTCCCGGCGCCCACCCGCTCCAGACTGCTGTTGGCGTCGCATGGCGCTTCACCGACGATTGTTCAGCGCAGTCGCCCGGAGAACCCCTAGCCCGCCCCCTACCCATCCCTATGCCGCCCCCCGGCGGAAACAAAGATGAAGTGGTGTGCCCGGCCGGGAGAACGCCGTCTGGTTAGCTCTCGCCCGGCGCCGCCGGAGTTCGTCCCGCCTTTTTATGTCACGGGTGTGACGGGCGTGTTTACGCCGGCCGTGCGGCTCGCGTTCACGCCCTCGCCCGGCGCTGGAGGGACACTGTTCGTGGCGGCATTTCGTTTCGCTCGACCGGCGGGGGTGGCCCGTCCGCCCCTCCGCCCTCCGCCCGGCGGACGGCGCCCGGCGGACGGCGCCGGCTCGGCTCCGACGGGCTTGTGGGACGACGGCCCTACCGCCACCCGGGCATTCGGCCTGACCCCGGCTGTCACCCCGTGCCTTCGGGTGCCACCGTGCGCCCGAGGCATCCGACGGGGCGGGGGCGGCTCATCTCCGCGCACGTCTGAACAGAGCGGAGAGTAGTCTTCCGATTTCTGGAGAGAGTTGGTCGAGGAAGGTCCAGAAGAGGAGCCGCGAGCGATGACGGCGGTACCTCCGACCCGACTCAGGGCCGACGCGCGCCGCAATCGCGACAAGATCATCCGTGTGGCGGTGGGGGCTTTCGTGGACGACGGCCCCTATCTCCCCATGGAGGAGATCGCCCGGCTCGCCGGGGTCGGCGTGGGCACGCTGTACCGGCACTTCCCCGACCGCGGGGCACTGATCGTGGCAGTGGTCCAGGACAGCCTGGCGACGATGCTCGCCAGGGCCCGCGTCGCCGAGGCCGAGGAGACACACGCCTGGGACGCCCTGGTACGCAGTCTGAGCGGTTCCCGCGAGCTCCGCCTCACGTGGCGCCTGCCGGACCTCTTCCTGTCCGCGACCGGTGCGGCAGTCCTGGCGGACCCGACGATCCGCCGGATCCGGGACGAGCTCACCTCGCTGATCGACAGCCTCGTGCGCGCGGCGCAGGAGGAGGGCTCGCTGCGCCCGGACGTCGGGACGGGCGACGTCATCCACCTGTTCTCGCTGCTGCTGCGCGGGCCGCACAGGATGCCCGGCGAGGTGGCCGAGGCCGCCTACGAGCGTGCCCGGGGCGTCATCCTCGACGGTCTTCGCGCCCGGCCGGGCATCTCACTGACCGGCCGGGCCCTGAGTGTCTCCGAGCTCGACGCCGAGTGAAGCCGGGGACACCGGGCCTGCCGATGCCCGGCCGGCGGCCGCGGGGCGCGGTCGCCGGCCGGGCAGTGACGTCAACTCGCCGTGATGGCCCGTTCGGGGCAGTTCGCGACGGCCTCCCGCACGGCCTTCTCGAACTCCGCGGGGACCTCGTCGACCTCGACCACCGCGTAGCCGTCGTCGCTGAGGGTGAAGACTTCGGGGCACAGCGTGCAGCAGGTGGAGTGTCCGCAGCAGCCGTCGGCGTCAACGGTGACCTTCATCAGATCTTGCTCTCTGCGAGGGTGAACTCAAGGTTCAGGTGCGTCAGCCCACGCAGGATGAAGGTGGGCAGGTAGCTGTACCGGCGGTCGTCCACGGGGCCGTGCACGCTCTCGGAGACGCGGATGTCCGTGGTGCGCTCGAGCAGCCGCTCGATGCTCGCGCGGGCCTCGGCCCGGGCGAGCGGGGCTCCGGGGCAGGTGTGGATGCCGCGGCCGAACGCCAGGTGGTGGCGGGCGTTCGGGCGGGCGACGTCGA
Source organism: Frankia sp. Mgl5 (assembly GCF_023242985.1). Taxonomy (NCBI): domain Bacteria; kingdom Bacillati; phylum Actinomycetota; class Actinomycetes; order Frankiales; family Frankiaceae; genus Frankia; species Frankia sp. Mgl5. The sequence continues at coordinate 119,204 of NZ_JALKFY010000005.1, forward strand.
ACACGCTCGGGTTCTCGAAGCGACGCGGGTCACGGTTCGCGGCACCGTTGACGACCATGACGGTGGTGCCGGCGGGCAGGTCGACGCCGCCGACGGTGGTCGGCACCCGGGAGAGCCGGAAGTCGCCCTTGACCGGGCTCTCCAGCCGCAGCGTCTCCTCGATGAAGTTCCCGACGCGCTCCGGCTCGGCCCGCAGCAGCTGCTGGAGCTCGCGGTCCTCGGCGAGGATCTTCAGCGCCGAGGAGAGCAGGCGGACGGTGGTCTCCTGCCCGGCCGAGAACAGGTTCGCCGCTACCCGGACCGCGTCGATGACCTCCGGCGTCGAGCCGTCGGGGAACGTCGCCAGCGCCAGCCCGGTGAGGACGTCCTCGCGGGGCTCGCGCCGGCGGTCCTCGATGTAGGCGCTGAACTTGGTGTAGAGGAACTCCAGCGGGTTGTGCGCCATGTGGTCGTCGCCGGTGCTGCCGATGCCGCCGCTCTCCTGCGGCTGGCGCTGGAGGCGGTCGAGGAACTCCTCCTGGTCCTCCTCGGGCACGCCCAGCAGGTCGGCGATCACCAGCAGGGTGAACGGCCCGGCGAAGCCGGTGATGAACTCGCCCTCGCCGCTGGCCAGGTACGGATCGACCATCCGGTCGACGAGACGCCACATCTGCGCCTCGTTCTCCTTGAGGCGCTTCGGCGTGATCAGCCGCATCAGCAGCGCGCGGTGCGCGGTGTGGGTGGGCGGGTCGAGCGTGGGGAGCTGGTCGTTCATCGGCAGCTCACCGCGGTGCCGCTCGATCAGCTCGGTGACGTCGTCGCCCTCGAGCGGGACGGGGAAACCCGGGAACGGCCCCGTCACCGAGACGCACGACGAGAAGGTCGCCGAGTCGTGGAAGACCTGGACCGCCTCGTCGTACCCCGTCACCATCACCACGTCGTGGTGATCCTCGCGCTGCACCGGGCACTTCCCGCGCATCGCGTCGAGGAACGGGTACGGGTCCGCGACGAGCTCCTCGTCCCGGAAGAAGTCCTTGGTCTCGAGCTCACTCACGGTCTGTACCGCTCCCTTCGACGTCGACGGTCGAAGTCTCCCACCCGGCGCGGGTGTGAGACAAACGACCCCTCCGGGCGCGTACTGCCACGAATTTCCCAGCCGCTCGGCTAGGCTCGCCCGCCCCCTCAGGATCCCCGCCGGCTCCGCTCAGCGCACCCGAACCGGGAGGGTGGCCAGCGCGCGGTGGATGAGGCTGGGCAGGTAGACCAGCTCCGACTCGTCGACGGCCAGCTCCAGCGCGGTCGTCCGGTGGACGAGCGCCCCGATGGCCGCCGCCGCCTCGATCCGGGCGAGCGGGGCGCCCAGGCAGAAGTGGATGCCGACGCTGAAGCCCAGGTGCCGGCGGGCCGGGCGCGGCCCGTGGTAGCGGGTGATGTCGAACCGGTCGGGGTCGGTGAACGCCGCCGGGTCCCGCCCGGCGGCGGCGCTGACCAGCAGGACGCCGTCGCCGCGGGCGAACGTGTGCCCGGCCAGCTCGGTCCGGCGGCACGCGGTGCGCATGGTGAACTGTGTCGGCGGGTCGTAGCGCAGCACCTCCTCGACCGCGGAGGGGAGCAGCTCCGGCCGCGCGCGCAGGAGCGCCAGCTGGTCGGGGTGGCGCAGCAGCGAGAGCACCGCCGACCCGACGTAGTTGATGGACGTCTCCATCCCTGCCACGACGAGCAGCGACGAGACGCCGAGCAGCTCGAGCTCGCTGAGCGCGTCGTCGCGGTCGCGGGCCGCGGCCATCCGGCTGATCAGGTCGTCGGTGGGGTTCGCCCGGCGCTGCGCGATCAGCTCCTCGAAGTAGGCCTGGAAATCCTGGGTGGCCTGCCGGCGTGCGACGAGCTCGGCCTCGGTGAGCAGGTTGTCGGGGTCGGTGCCGCGGGCGATGGCCAGCGCCCAGCCGCGCAGCGACGCGCCGACGTCGTCCGGGACGCCCAGCAGGTGACCGAGGGTCGCGCTCGCGATCAGGGCCGCGTACCCGCTGATGACGTCGAGGCTCCCGGTGGCCAGCGCGCCGTCCACCAGCCGGTCGGCGAGGGCCTGGATGCCCGGTGCCATCTGGTTGACGATCCGCGGCGTGAACGCCTTGTTGACCAGCCCGCGCAGCCGAGTGTGGTCCGGCGGGTCCATCCGCAGGAACGACCGCGGGGCGCTCGCGGCGCCGTCCCGGAACGGGCTGATGCCGGCGTCGTAGCCGTGCACCCAGTCGTCGCTCTGCAGCACCGCCTCGCAGTCGGCGTACCGGGTGAGCACCGTCACCGGGATGTCGCCGAGCATGAACGGGCACAGCGGCCGGGCCTCCCGCACCCGCTGGTAGACGGCGTACGGATCGGCCTTGTGGGTCGGATGGAACGCGGTGAACTCCACCGGGGCGGACTCGGCGGCGATCCCTGCGGTGACCTCGGCGGCGACCATGGCTCTCCCACTCCTGCGTCGGCGCGGTGCGTGCGGCCGCGCCCGCGCGCACGGGTGCACTCACTCCGCGGCACGCACGATGCAGGACGGCGGCGCCGGGAGACAGCGCCCAGTGCCGAGTCCAATCGGGCGATTGCGCCCCGTCGACAGCTGACCGGCACCGCGGACCGTCCACCGCTGGCCGCGCACCGCCGGCTGCCGGGCGTCGCTGATGGATCGATACGAGATGCCAATGGGGCTCGCCATCCGCGCTCGGTCGGGGTCACGATGCAGCGCGACGACTCGTTGGTCGACACCGACGCACCGGGAGACCGCCGACCATGGACCGAACCTTGGACCGGGACCGCACCACCGACGCCGTCGTCGTGGCCGACGCGCCTGATCAGGCCCGGCGCCTGCGTGATCTCGCCGATCTCGTCGAGCACGGGCTGCGGGCCGGCATCGGCGTCGGCCACTCCCTCGGCGTCACACTCGCCGAGCTGGGCGACGGCTCGTCCACCTGGACGCTCACCCCGTCGCCGGCCGCGGCGAACGCGATGATGACCGTGCACGGCGGCGTTATCAGCACCCTGATGGACACCGCGATGGGCAGCGCGGTCTACACCCGCCTGCCCGCCGGAGTGCTTTATACGACGCTGGAGCTGAAGGTGAACTTCATCCGGCCGGTCGCGCTGGACGGCGGCATGCTCACCTGCGTCGCGACGGCCGTCCACGTCGGGCGCCGCACGGCGACGGTCGAGGCCCGCGTCACCGACCCGGCCGGTGCCCTGGTCGCGCACGGCTCGTCCACCTGCCTGCTGTTCGAGGTCGCTGGCCCCGCCGCGGGGCCGAGCACGGAGCCGGCCGTGGGGCCGGCGTGACGGGCCCCGCCACGAGCACGCCGCACGCTGCCACGAGCACGCCGCACGCTGTCGCGAGCACGCCGCACGCTGTCGCGGGCGCGCCCGGCGCGCCCGCGGTGCCCGACGCGGAGGCGGCGCTCGCGCAGGCCGTGATCGAGTCCTTCGATCCGGCGTGGCGGCACGACCCCTATCCCGCGTACGGCACGCTGCGCCGGGCCGGCACCTTCCTGCCGGGCCCGCTGGCCGGCACGATGCTCGTCCCCGGCCATGCCGAGTGCGCCGCCATCCTCGCCGACCCGGTGTGGAGCCACGCCGAGGAGTCGGAGCTGCTCCACCCGGACAGTGACGTCGAGCTGCCCGGCTCGTTCCTGTGGATGGAGCCGCCGGACCACACCCGGCTGCGCGGCCTGGTGAGCCGGGCGTTCACCCCGCGGACCATCGAGGCGACCCGCCCGCTGGCCCGCCGGGTCGTGGACGGGCTGATCGACGACGCCCTGGCGGCGGGGGAGCTGGACCTGATCGAGGGGCTCGCCTACCCGCTGCCGCTGACCATGATCTGCGCGCTGCTCGGGGTGCCTGTCTCCGCGCACCCCGCGGTGCGCCGGATGTCGGCCGGGATCGCGCGCGGGCTCGACCCCGACGTCCTGCTCTCACCGGCCGAGCTCGCCGCGCGGACCGCCGCCGTGGAGGAGTTCCGCGAGTTCTTCGGCGCGCTCGTCACCGCACGCCGGGCCGACCCCCGCGACGACCTGATCAGCGCGCTCGCCCAGGTGCACGCCGAGGGCGACCGGCTCACCACGACCGAGCTGCTCGGCACCCTGCTGATCCTCGTGGTCGCCGGGCACGAGACCACCGTCAACCTGATCGGCAACGGGGTGCTCGCGCTGCTGCGCGACCCCGCGCAGCTCGACGCGCTGCGGCGCGATCCCGGGCTCGCGCTGCCCGCGGTGGAGGAGATCCTGCGGTTCGACGCGCCGGCGCAGGTGACCACGCGCACCGCCCGGGCGGAGGTGACCGTGGCGGGCCGGACGTTCACTCCCGGCGAGGCGGTCATCTGCATGCTCGGCTCGGCCAACCGTGACCCCCGCGCCTTCGACCGGCCTGACGAGTTCCTCGTCGACCGCTACGCGGGCGGCGCGCGGGTGAGCCGCCACCTCGCCCTCGGGATGGGCCTGCACTACTGCCTGGGCGCCCCGTTGGTCCGGCTCGAGGTCGGTGAGGCGCTGCGGGGCATCGCCACCCGCCTGACCGGGATGACCCTGCTGGCCGATCCGCCGCCGTACCGGCCGAACATTGTCGTCCGTGGGATGTCGTCGCTGCCTGTGCGGGTCACCGGCCGACCCGGCTGATCTGGCTGATCCGCACTTCGGCCCCGGCGGTACGGCAATTCCATGAATTGAGGTGCAGAACACATTTCAGGTCCGGATTGTTACAATGTGAAAGGTTCTGTGCCGTCTCGGTGGTGGCCGCCCGTAGCGTCATGTATTCCGAACAATTACTCGCGCCTTACTCCGACTTCATCGCCTGTTACCCGTGCTGGCTAGACTGGCCGATCGGGGGATTAGGGAGGAAGTTCGTGGAGTTTCGACATCTGGTCTCTTTCCTCGCCATCGCCGAAGAAGTCCATTTTGGCCGGGCCGCCCGGCGACTGAACCTGACACAGCCCTCACTGAGCCAGCATCTCGCCCGTCTCGAGCGCGAGGTCGGCGTACAACTGGTAGCCCGCACCTCGCGCGAGGTCCGTCTCACCCCCGCGGGCCAGGCCTTCCGGGGTGAGGCCAAGAGAATCCTCGAGCTGAAGCGCCGCACCCTCGAAATCACCCGCGACACCGCCGCCGGCCGGGCCGGGAAAATCAACATCGGGTTCAACCTGCCTGCCGGCCACCGGATTCTCCCGCCCACGCTGGCCCGCCTGCACAGCTCCCATCCGGGCCTGCAGCCCCGGCTGTGGGAGCGGCGTACCGGGCCGCAGATCAAGAGCCTGCTCAGCGGGGAGCTCGACGTCGGCTTCATCTTCGGGCTGCCGCCGACCTCGAGCCTGCACTCGATGGAGGTGCTGCGGGTCCGCATCCTGGCCGTCGTCGGCGAGCATCACGAGTGGGCCGAGCGCGACCAGGTGCCGTTCTGCGAGCTGGAACGGCAGGGCTGCCTGCTGTTCCACCGGGCGCAGTGCCCCGCGCTGTACGACACGATCTCCCGGTCGGCCGACCGGGCCCGGATCAAGCTGCGGGTCGTCGCCGAGGTCGACGACCCGGGGGCGAGCGCGCTGCTGGTGACCACCCGCCCGGTGGTCGGCTTCGCGTCCCGGGAACGCGCCCTGGGAATCGCCGGATCGCGCGCGGTTCCGCTGGTCGACCCCGTTCCGACCCTGCCCGTCCATGTCGTGTGGCGCCCGCCGCGCACCCGGCTGGTCGAAACTCTGCTCGAGAGCCTGGAAAACGCGGCCGGCGACTGGGAATCCGCCGAGACGCCTGAGGAGAAGGTCGATTGGGCGCGGGAGCGGGGGCGATCGAATATCTCGATGGTCGCGCCCGCGCCGGTCCGCCCGGCAGCAAACGCCGTTACCGTCGCAGGAAATCGCCTGAGCTAGGCCCCGGTCCGAAATGTGATTTCCGTCGGAGGTCGCCTGTGTCCTCATCCCCGTCCACCGTGGATCGAGCCGAACAGCGGCAGACGCTGACGCTGACGGTCCGCGCCCGCCGCCACGTCGCCGAGGATGTCGTCTGTTTCGATCTGGCCGATCCGACCGGCGCCGCATTGCCGCCCTGGACACCCGGCGCGCATGTCGACGTCACGGTGCGGCCGGGGACGGTGCGGCAGTACTCGCTGTGCGGTGATCCAGCGGATCGCCACCACTGGCGGATCGCGGTGCTGCGGGAGGCCGCCGGCCGCGGCGGTTCGGTGCACCTGCACGACCGGGTCGGTGTCGGCGCGCTGCTGCCGGTCGGGCAGCCGCGCAACGCGTTCCCCCTGGTCGCCGCGCCGCGCTACCTGCTGGTCGCCGGCGGGATCGGCGTCACCCCGCTGCTGCCGATGATCGGCGAGCTCGCCGCGCGCGGCGCCGAGTGGCGGCTGCTCTACGGCGGGCGCCACCGCGCGGCGATGGCCTTCGCCGACGACCTCGCCCGCCACGGCGACCGGGTCGTCCTGCACCCGCAGGACACCCACGGGCTGCTTCCCCTCGGCCCCGTCCTGGACGGCCTGCGTGCCTCCGGCGAGCACGAGGAGACGGCGGTCTACTGCTGCGGGCCCGAGGGTCTGCTCGGGGCCATCGAGGGGCACTGCGCGCAGTGGCCCGCCGGCGCCCTGCACGTCGAGCGGTTCCACCCCGCCGAGCCCGCCCACCGCGACACCGACGGCGCCTTCGAGCTGCGCCTGGCCCGTAGCGGGCGGGTGCTGCGGGTCGGGCCCGGGCAGTCGGTCCTGGAGGTGCTGGAGGCGGCCGGGGCCGCCGTCACCTCCTCCTGCCGGGACGGTACGTGCGGCACCTGCGAGACGCCGGTGGTCGAGGGCGGTGTCGACCACCGTGACACCGTCCTGACCCCGGCCGAGCGCGACGGCGGCCGGACGATGATGGTCTGCGTCTCGCGCGGCCTGGGCGGACGTCTCGTCCTGGACATCTGAAATACACCCCGAGGATTTCCACCGCTATTCCGACGGCCATTTTGTGTGGCCGGTAATCCATGTCGCCAATCGGTTCATCCGAATGTGCAATGGGCCTTCCCTGAAAACTCGTTCCGCTCATATTCTTCAGCCGCCGGACAAGGGGTCTGACCAGGGAGGACGGCCGGCACAAACGCCGCCGGGACGACCCGTCCCAGGCGTGCGGACGGCGGAACGTCAGTGCTGTGTCGGGGAGGAGCCACCACCGTGGGCAGGATCGAGCTCGACGGGCTGACGAAGAGATACGGCGACGTCGTCGCCGTGGACGGCGTCAGCCTCGACATCGCCGACGGCGAGTTCCTGGTGCTGCTCGGCCCGAGCGGCTGCGGGAAGTCCACCCTGCTGCGGCTCGTCGCCGGCCTGATCACACCGTCCGGCGGCCGGGTGCTGCTCGACGGCCGGGACATCACCCACGCCCCGCCCGCCCGGCGCGACCTGGCGATGGTCTTCCAGAGCTACGCCCTGTACCCGCACCTGACCGTGGCCCGCAACATCGGCTTCCCGCTGCGCGCGGCCCGCACGCCCCGCGCCGAGGTCCGCCGCCGGGTCGAGGAGGTCGCCGCGCTGCTCGAGCTCGGCCCGCTGCTCGACCGCCGGCCGCGGGAGCTCTCCGGCGGCCAGCGCCAGCGGGTCGCCGTCGGCCGGGCGATCATCCGTGACCCGCGGGCCTTCCTGATGGACGAGCCGCTGTCGAACCTGGACGCCAAGCTGCGCCAGGCCACCCGGGCCCAGTTCCGGATGCTGCACGAGACCCTCGGCAGCACCGTCCTCTACGTCACCCACGACCAGGTCGAGGCGCTCAGCCTCGCGACCCGGATCGCGATGCTCGACGGCGGGCGCCTCGAACAACTCGGCACGCCGACCGAGGTCTACGACACCCCGGCCTCAGTGTTCGTCGCCGGCTTCCTCGGCTCCCCGCCGATGAACCTGCTGCCCGCCCGGGTGGAGTGCCACGACGGCCGGGTGCGGGTGCTCGCCGACGACGTCGAGGTCGACCTGTGGCCCGGCGAGGACGTCGAGGCCCGCGACGTGATCCTCGGGATCCGGCCCGAACACCTTCACCTGATGGCCGCCGAGGGCCCGGCGGGCCCGGGCGGGATGCCGCGGCTGCGCGGTGTCGTGCGGGCGGTGGAGAACCTCGGCGCCGAGGAGTCCGCGCAGTGCGCGGTCGGCGGCGCCCTCGTGCACTTCCGGGGCGCCCGCCCCCTCGGGCTGGCCGCCGGCCAGCCCGTCGCGCTCACCACGGCGCGCGACCACATCCACCTGTTCGACCGGCACAGCGGCCGGCGGCTCGCCTGGCGCCCGCTGGCCGACCGCCCGCTGGCCGACCGCCAGTCGGCCGACCACGAGCCGGCCGCGGCACTCCACGACGGCGTGACCACTCATCAAAGGAGCTCGACGTGAAACGACGGCGCTTTGCCCGGGGCGTGGCGGCCGCCTGCGCTGCCGCGCTCGCCCTCACCCTCGCCGCCTGCGGATCCGACGACGGCGCCGACGCGGGCGGGACGTCCACCGCCGGGGTCGTGCCCGAGCTCGGGCCGGACCAGAAGGTCTCGATTGTCTTCGAGAGCTACAACCTCGCCCAGCCCGGCCCGTGGACGGACACCTTCAACGGCCTGATCGCCGACTTCGAGAAGGCCCACCCGAACATCTCGGTCACCGCGCAGAAGCCGCAGACCTCCACTCTGAAGGGCTACGGCTCGGCGGCGACCGCGAGCATCCAGGCCCAGATCGCCACCGGCAACGCCCCCGACGTCGCCCAGCTCACCTTCGGCGACCTCGGCTACACGACGACCGCGCTCGGCGCGAAGCCGCTCGACGACATCGTCGGGCGCGACGCCGTCCAGGAGAACTTCGCCGGCACCCACCCGTTCGCGCCGGCGGCGCGCACCCTCGGCGACGTCGACGGCAAGACCTACGGCGTGCCGTTCGTCTTCTCCACCCCGGTGCTCTACTACAACGCCGACCTGTTCACCCAGGCCGGCCTCGACCCGGAGAAGCCGCCCACGACCTGGGACGAGTTCAAGACCGCCGCGCTGGCCATCAAGGCGAAGACCGGCAAGAACGGCGGTTACATCGACTGCTTCACCAAGGTCTCCGGTGACTGGTGCTACCAGGCGGTGGTGGCCTCCAACGGCGGCTCGGTGATCTCCGAGGACCGCACCAGGCTCACCTTCGCCGAGGCGCCCGCGGTGCAGGCGGTCGAGATGGCGCAGGACCTGGTCAACTCCGGCGCCAGCCCGAAGCTGTCGCAGGACCAGGCCTACCCGGCGTTCGCCCGCGGTGAGATCGGCATGATCGTCGAGACCAGCGCGGCGCAGGGCACCTTCATCAAGGGCGCCGGCGGTGCCAAGCCGCCGTGGACGCTGCGCGCCACCGTCATGCCGAGCTTCACCGGCAAGCCGGTCGTGCCGACGAACTCCGGGGCGGCGCTGTTCATGTTCGCCAAGGACCCGGCGAAGCAGCGGGCCGCCTGGGAGCTGATCACCTACCTGACCAGCGACGCGGCCTACACGCAGATCACCAGCAAGATCGGCTACCTGCCGCTGCGCACCGGGCTGCTCGACGACCCGAACGGGCTGAAGACCTGGGCCGCGGAGAACCCGCTGGTCCAGCCGAACGTCGACCAGCTCGCGAAGCTGAAGCCGTGGGTGTCCTTCCCGGGCAACAACTACGTCCAGATCCGCACCGGGATGCTCGAGGCGGTCGAGAGCGTCGTCTACAGCGGCGCCGACCCGCAGAAGACGCTCACCGACGCCCAGAACCAGGCGGCGAAGCTGCTGCCCCGGTCCTGACCATCCGCCTGTTCCGCCTGTTCCACCTGTGTGCCCGTCCCGCCCGCCGTGCCGGTCCCGCGCGGCGGGCGGGACGCCGTCCGCACCGATCTGCCGTGCTGAACCGATCTGCCGTAGCGACCTGGAGGAAGGGTGATGACCGGAGCCTTCGTCGAGATCGACGTGCTGCCCCGGCGGGCGGCGACGGCCACACCGGTCGCGGCGGCGCGGCCGTCGCCGGCCCGGCGGCTGCTGCGGGCGCTGCCGCCGTACCTGTTCCTGCTGCCCGCGCTCGGCTGCCTGGCGGTGTGGACGTACCGGCCGCTCGCCGCCGCGGTCAACCTGTCGTTCTTCTCCTGGAACCTGCTGCCGACCACGCCGAAGGAACCCGTCGGCCTGGACAACTACCGCCGGCTGCTCGAGCTGCCCGACCTGTGGCACGCCCTGTGGCTCACCGCGGCGATGACGCTGGCGCTGCTGCTGTTCACCGTCGCGCTGCCGACCGTCGTCGCCCTGTGGACGTCCGCCATCCGCGGCCGCGGCCGCGCCGTCTACCGGGCCATGATCTTCGCGCCGGTCCTGGTCCCGCCGGTGGCGGGCGCCGCGGTGTGGCAGTGGATGCTCGACCCGACCAGCGGCGCGGTCGACCGGCTGATCGGACATCCGATCAACTGGATCCACGAGCCGGGGCCGGCGCAGATCGCCATCGTCGTGATCACCGGGTGGCACCTGCTCGGCTTCGCCGTCCTCGTCGTCAGCGCCGGCCTGGCGGGCATCGACGACGAGTACACGGCGGCGGCGATGCTCGACCGGGCCTCGCGCTGGCAGACCACCCGGTGGATCACCCTGCCGCTGCTCTCCCCGACGCTGGTGTTCCTCGCGCTGATGACCGTGCTGATGTCCGGCCAGCTCACGTTCCCGCTGATCGACACCCTCACCCAGGGCGGCCCGGACTCCGCCACGACGAACGTCTACTACCTGCTCTGGGAGTGGGGCTTCCAGAACTTCGACGCCGGCTTCGCGGCCAGCGCCGGGCTGCTGTTCTTCGTCGCGTTCGGGGTGGTCGCCGTCGGGCTCGTCCGCCTCTCCGACCGACTGACCTTCCACGACAACTGACGCCCGCCGGCCGTCGGCGAGGCGCGACAGGCGGCTGACGGCTGACGGCCGGCACGATCACTGAAGGGGGCTCGCCATGGCGGTGGCCGAAACGACCGCGCCGGCACCGGCGCGCGGGGAACCGTCCGCCGTCGCGGACCTCGCCGGCGAGACCGGCGCGCGGGTGTGGCTGCGCACCGCCGTCGGCCACGGCGTCCTCGCCGCGCTGAGCCTCGCCTGTATCTTCCCGATCTACTGGATGTACGCCACCTCGCTGCGCCGGCCGGAGGAGGTCTACAACGTCTCCCTGTTCCCGTGGCCGCTCTCCGTCGGCAACTACACACACGTCTGGGACGTCATCCCGATCGGCCGGCTGATCCTCAACACGTTCGCCGTGGCCGCGCTGATCTCCCTCGGCCAGCTCCTCGTCGGCCTGCTGGCGGCCTACGCGTTCACCGCCTGGCGCTTCCGCGGCCAGACCCTGCTCTACCTGGCGTTCGTCGGGACGTGGCTGGTGCCGTTCCAGGTGACGATGCTGCCGAACTACACCCTGCTGTACCGCCTGGGCCTGCTGAACACGCTCGCCGGCGTGATCGTCCCGAACCTCGCCTCCGCGCTCGGCGTGCTCCTGCTGCGCCAGCACATGGCCAGCTTCCCCCGCGACCTGCTCGACGCCGCCCGCATGGACGGGCGGTCGTCCTGGTCGATCCTGTGGACGGTCGTCGTGCCCAACCTGCGCGCCCCGCTGGCCGCGCTCAGCATCGTGCTGTTCATCAACGCCTGGAACGACTACTTCTGGCCGGCGCTGGTGCTCCAGCGCGCCGACTCGGTCGTCCAGCTCGGCCTGCGCGGCCTGTTCGTCGGCGTGGAGGGCCCCGACTGGGGTGGGCTGATGGCCGGCTCCGGCCTGGCCTGCCTGCCCATCTTCGGGATCTACCTGCTGCTGCAGCGACACGTCGTGGGGGCCTTCGTCCGCTCCGGCCTCAAGTAAGGCCCGCTGGTACCGATCCGGCTGGGTATCGTTCGGTGCTGTTCCCGCGGGTCCCGTGCCGGCACGGGACCCGCGCGCCGCAGGTCCGAGGTCCCGGGGGGTCACCGCATGCGCATCGGTCTGATGATCGGCTCGGACCGGGACCGCGCGGTCGGGGAGCGGGCGGCCGGCTTCGCCGCGGACGCGGCGACGGCGGAGGCCCTGGGCTTCGCCTCGATGTGGATTCCGCAGGTCCCCGGAGCCTTCGACGCCCTCACCGTCGTCGCGCTGATGGGGCAGGCGACCGGGCGGATCGAGCTGGGTACGGCGGTCGTCCCGCTCCAGACGCGGCACCCGGTGGCGCTGGCGCAGCAGGCGCTGTCCACGCAGGCGATCTGCGGCGGGCGTCTCGCACTGGGGGTCGGGCCGTCGCACCACTGGATCGTCGAGGAGCAGCTCGGCCTGCGCTACGAGCGCCCGGCGCACCTCGCGCAGGACTACCTCGAGGTGCTGAACGCGGCGTTCGCCGGCCGGAACCGGATCGACGTCGAGAACGACACCTACCGGGTCCACAGCCCGCTCGACGTCACCGACGGTGCCCCGCCCGCGCTCCTGCTGGCCGCGCTCGGGCCGGTCATGCTGGGCATCGCCGGGGCGCGCGCCGCCGGAACGGTCCTGTGGATGGCGGACGAGCGCGCCGTCGGCGACCACGTGGTCCCGCGGATCACGAAGGCCGCCCTCGACGCCGGCCGCCCGGCACCCCGGGTCGTCGCCGGCGTCCCCGTGGCACTGTGCCCGAACAGCGAGGCCGACGCCGCGCGCGAGCTGGCCGAGCAGACCCTCGGCCACGCCGAGACCTCACCGAACTACCTGCGGCTGCTCGAGCGCGGCGACGCCCGCGGCGTGGGCGACGTGATGGCCGCCGGTGACGAGGCCGCCATCCTCGACCGGCTGCGCTCCTACCGCGACGCGGGCGTCACCGACCTCGCGGCCCGCCCCATCCCGCTCGGCGCCGACCCCGCCGCCCGCGCCGCCTCCCGGCGCCGGACGACGGAGTTCCTCGCCACCCTCGCCCCGGAACTCTGAGCCCAGCTCCGGACCACCCCGGTTCTGGTCAGTGGGCCAGGGACTCGATCAGGACGGTGTCGTGCTCGGCGGCCACGAAGCGGGGGTGGTCGAGCAGCTGGCGGAGGAAGCCGGCGGTGGTGACCACCCCGGGACCGTCGGCGTGCAGCTCGTCGAGGGCGCGGCGCATCCGGGCCAGGGCCCGGGGGCGGTCCGGGGCCCAGACGACCACTTTCGCGACCAGCGAGTCGTAGTAGGCCGGGATGCGGTACCCGGGGGCGGCGTGCGTGTCGACGCGGACGAACGGCCCGGCCGGGACGGTGAACTCGGTGAGCGAACCGGGCGCCGGGGCGAAGTCGCGACGCGGGTCCTCGGCGTTGATCCGGCACTCGATCGACACCCCGCGCGGGTCGACGTCGTCCTGGCCGTAGCCCAGCGGCTCGCCCGCGGCGATCCGGATCTGCTCGGCGACCAGGTCGAGCCCGGTGACCATCTCGGTGACCGGGTGCTCCACCTGCAGCCGGCAGTTGACCTCCATGAAGTAGAACCGGCCCGCGCCGTCGACGAGGAACTCGAAGGTGCCCGCGCCGACATACCCGCTGGCCAGGGTGCCGCGGACGGCGGCCGCACACAGCGGCTCGACGATCTCGGCCGGCAGGGCGGGGGCCGGGGTCTCCTCGACCAGCTTCTGGTGCCGGCGCTGCAGCGAGCAGTCCCGGGCGCCCAGGTGCACGGCGTTTCCGTGCGCGTCCGCGAGCACCTGGACCTCGACGTGCCGCGCCGAGGCCAGGTAGCGCTCGACGTACAGGCGGCCGTCCCCGAACACCGCCTGGGCGGTGGAGCGGGTGTGCCGGTAGGCGCGCTCGAAGCCGTCCGGGTCGTGCACGACGCTCATCCCGCGCCCGCCGCCGCCGGCCGCCGCCTTGATGATGACCGGGTAGCCGATCTCGGCCGCCACCTGCGCGGCCTGTTCGGGGTGGTCGGGAGTGTCCCGGCTGCCGGGCAGCAGGGGCAGCCCGGCCTCGGACATGATCCGGCGGGCGACGGCCTTGTCGCCGAGGCGGGCCATCACCTCGGGCGGCGGGCCGATGAACGTCAGGCCCTCGGCCGCGCAGATCTCGGCGAAGTCGGGATTCTCGGAGAGGAAGCCGTAGCCGGGGTGGACGGCGTCGGCACCGCGGATACGGGCGGCCTCGATGACCGCCGGGATGTTGAGGTAGCTGTCCCGGGACGGCCCCGGGCCGATCTGGACGGACTCGTCGGCGAAGGAGACGACGGCGGAATCCCGGTCCGCCGACGAGTGGGCGGCCACGGTGGCGATGCCCAGCTCGCGGCAGGTGCGCGCGACCCGCAGCGCGATCTCCCCGCGGTTCGCGATCAGGACCTTCTTGATCACGAGGTGCCGCCGGCGGGTGCCGAGACGTCGAGGGTGAGCAGCGGTTCGCCGTACTCGACCGGGGTGGTGTCGGCGACCAGGATCTCCCGGACCCGCCCACCGCGTTCCGCCTCGACCGGGATCATCAGCTTCATCGCCTCGATGATCCCGACCTGCTGGCCGGCGACGACGGTGTCCCCGGGGCGGACGAACGGGTCCGCGCCCGGCTCGGGCGCGTGGTAGAAGACGCCGACGGTGTGTGCCGGGATGACGAACGCGAGTGCGTCGTCGTCCGCCGGACCGGCCGGTCCCGCGGCACCGACACCGGCGTCAGCGCCCGACGCGGCGGAACCGTTGGTGTCGCTGGGCGCGGCGCTGACTGAGCCGAGACCGCCGGAGCCGTTGACCTGCGGGGGCGCGCTGTGTTGACCGGGACCGTCGGAGCCGGTGGCCCCGCCCGGCCCGGCCCAGTCGACCTCCAGGGAGACGTCGCCGACGGTCACCCGCACCCGGCTGACCGGCCGCGCGCCGCGCGCGCCGACCTCCAGCGCCTCCTGGCGCAGCACCGCCAGCACCGTGCCGATGTCACCGTGCCCGTTCGCCGTCGTCGTGGACCGGCCGTTTGCCGTGGACGTGGTCATGACACGCGCCTCGCATCGTCGAGATCGGCATGGGTCCGTCCCGCGCCGAGTGGTGGACGTGCCGCCGGGACGACGGGAGCCGGGGCGGCCCCGCCCGCCGGGGCCGGGGTACCGAAACGGCGGAACCGGGCCCGTCGGGCCGTCACCAGCGTCGGCGGGTCCAGCGGCGCCAGCTCGGCGAGCGCGCCGGTGAGGGCGGCCCGCAGCGCGTCGGCGGCGGCCAGCGGATCGACGTCCGCGCCGCCGTCGGGCTCGGGGACGACACCGTCGACGATCCCGGCGGCCAGCAGCGCGCGGGCGTCGACCCGCAGCGCCGCCGCGGCGTCCGGCCCGGCCGCAGGGTCCTTCCACAGGATGGCGGCGCAGCCCTCGGGACTGATCACCGAGTAGATCGCGTTCGCGCACATCAGCACCCGGTTGGCGACGGCCAGGGCCAGCGCCCCGCCGCTGCCGCCCTCGCCGGTCACGACGGCGACGACGGGCACGGGCAGTCCGGCCATCACCCGCAGGTTCTCGGCGATGGCGACGGCCTGCCCGTTCTGCTCGGCCTCGATGCCGGGGTGCGCGCCGGCGGTGTCGATGAGGGTGATCACCGGCAGGCCCAACTTGGCGGCCAGCCGCATCACCCGCGCGGCCTTGCGGTAGCCGCCGGGCGAGGGCATGCCGTAGGAGCGGGCGGCGAGCTCGGTGGCGGTGTGGCCCTTCTGCGTCCCGATGACGACGACGGGCGTCCCGTCGAGGCGGCCGAGCCCGGCGACCATCGCCGGGCAGTCGGTGGCGGCCCGGTCGCCGTGCAGCTCGGTCCAGTCCTCGACCAGCGCGCCGATGTAGTCCAGCGTGCTGGGCCGGCCCAGCCGGCGGGCGAGCCGCACGGCCTCCCACGGATGGCGGTCCGCCAGCCGCGCCGGATCCCGCACCACACCGTCACCGCCGTGGCCTGCGCCGCGGCTGTCGCCGGCACCGCGCCCGTCACCAGCGCTGTGCCCGTCGCCGGGCGTTACCGGCGCGGTGCCGGGGCGGCGGGTGGCGACGCCGAACAGGCGGGCCAGCGTCGGACGCAGCTGCCCCCGCGGGCTGATCAGGTCGACGACGCCGTGCGCCAGCAGGAACTCCGCGGTCTGGAAGCCGGGTGGCAGCGTCTGCCGGATGGTCTGCTCGATCACCCGCGCCCCGGCGAAACCGAGCCGTGCCCCGGGCTCGGCGACGATGACGTCGGTCAGCGTCGCGAACGAGGCCGCGACCCCGCCGAACGTCGGGTCGGTGATGAGGGAGACGGTGAGGATGCCGGCCTCGTCGAGTTGGCCGATCGCCTGGGCCGTCTTCGCCATCTGCATCAGCGACAGCGCGCCCTCCTGCATCCGCGCGCCGCCGGAGGCGGTCACCAGCAGCAGCGGGGTGCGCTCGCGCAGGGCGATCTCGCACGCCCCGGTGATCGCCTCGCCGACGGCGGCGCCGAGGCTGCCACCGAGGAAGCGGAAGTCCATCACCGCGGTGACGACCGGGGCACCCTCGATCCGTCCGCGGGCCACCACGACCCCCTCGGGCAGCCCGGTGGACGCCCGCGCCGAGCGCAACCGGTCGGCGTACGGCCGGGTGTCGACGAACTCCAGCGGGTCGGCCGCGGTGACGGGGGTGTCGACCACCTCGGCGGAGCCCTCGTCGAGCAGCAACGCGATCCGCTGCGTCGCGGTCAGCCGGGCGTGCCAGCCGCATTCGGGGCAGACGTGCCCGCCGCGGGCGAACCGCCGGCCGTAGATCATCCGGCGGCAGCCGTCGCAGACGAGCCATTCCGCCGTCCCGAGATCCGCCTCGGGCCGTTGCCGGGTTGCCGATGCTGTCATGGTGCCTGCTCTCCCGGATCGGAATCTGGCCGCGGCAGGTGCGGCCGCGGCACGTAGGTCGTGGCGAGCGCCGGCAGCCGGACGCCGGCCTGGGCCAGCGCGGCGGCCCGGCTGGTGAACGCGGCGCCGCGCATCAGCTCGGCGGCGATCACGGCGGCGTGCCGGTTCGCCAGCGGCTCGAGCGCGCTGGCGCGCACCCAGGTGTTGAAGGCGCCCATCGCCGGGCCGCACCAGACCTGGTAGTCGGCGACCCGGTCCGGGGCACCGGCGATGCTCCAGCCCGACGACAGCCCGAGATACCAGCGGAACACCAGCGCCATCCGCCGTTTCGGGTTCTCCCGCGCGCGTGCGATCTGCTCGGGGTCGCGGGTGCTGAAGAACGTCACGGTGTCCGCCCAGACCTCGTCGAGGGACCGACGGAAGATCCGCTGCTCCAGGCCGGCGCGCTCGTCGGCCGGGATCTCGTCGAGGCCGTCGAAGCGGCGGTACAGCTCGTAGAGCCGGCGCGCCTTCGACGCGAACATGGTGCCCCGGCCGAGCACCTGGACGTCCGCGCCGATCTCGAACATGTCCGCCGACGGCGCCTGGACGCAGTCGGTGACGCCCGCCTGGGCCAGCAGCGTCTTGGTGGCCGGCGACTGCGCCGCCTCGACGGAGGCCTGGTTGACCGAGCCGGTCACCACGTAGTCCGCGCCGAGCGTGAACGCGGCGGCGACGGCGCGCGGGGTGCCGAGCCCGCCGGCCGCCCCGATCCGCACGGTGCGTCCTCCGGACTCGCCGCGCAGGCTGTCGCGCAGCGCGAGCAGCTCGGGCAGCAGGACGGGCAGCGGCCGGCGGTCGGTGTGCCCGCCGGAGTCGGCCTCGCCGGTGACGTCGTCGGCCATCGCCACCGTCGCCGCCAGCTCCGCCTGCTCCGCGCTGACCAGCCCCTGCTCGACCAGCGGACGGACCAGCGCGGCCGGCGCGGGCCGCAGGAACAGCTCGGCGACCTCGGTGCGCGACACCTTGGCGACGACGCGGTTGTCGGCGACGACCCGGCCGTCGGGGCCGCGACGCAACCCGGCGACCCGGTAGCGCACCACCTGCGGGGTGAGGTCCAGGAACGCCGACGCCTCGACGCAGCGCACCTGGTGGCGCAGGCAGGCGTCGACGACGTCGCGCTCCATCGCCGCCTCGGTCGGGCTGTGGATCAGGTTGCAGCCGAACGCCAGGCCCGGTGCCCGCCGGCGGATGTCGGCGAGCGCCTCGTCGACCCGGGCGGCGACGACGCCGGCCGCGCCGAACGAGGCCAGGAAGCCCGCCCGGGCCAGCGCGACGACCAGGTCGGCCGACGCGATGCCGTTCGCCATCGACCCGGCCATGTACGCCTGGGCGACCTGGTGGTCGCGGCGGAACGCCGGGGCGCCGAGGCGCTCCGGCGGCAGCGGGCCGACCGCGGCCAGGACCCGCCCGGCCGCCGCGGCGGCCCGCTCGTCGCCGGTGACGGCGAGCCCCGCCGCGTCCCGCACGACGTAGCAGGGCCGCTCCAGATCGCCGAGCACCCGGTGGATGTCGGCCGGCCGGCGGGCGAGCGCCCCGGCCGGCGGAACCGCCGGGGGAGGGGGAACCGGCGTGGGGCGGGGGGCGGGCGCGACCGGGGTCACCATGACGGCGCACCCTCGTCGCGCAGCTCCACGGCCACGTCGATCAGCTCGTAGATGCGCATCGTCGGCTTCCACAGGCTCGCGTCGGCGGTGACGCGGACCCGCCCGGGCCGGTGGCTGACATCCTTGATGTGGACCTCCAGGGTGAACGTCCCGTCGGAGGGCAGGAGCTGGCCGCGGTACTTCCACTGCAGGGGCACGCCCACGGGCAGCACGAACCCGGGCCGGGTGAGGCCGGCGAGATGGCCGGCGTCGATGACCCACTCCTGCATGGCCTGGATGACCGCCTCCACCCCGAGCGAGCCGGGGATGACCGGGTCGAGGTAGAAGTGCCGGGCGAAGAACCAGTCCGCCGGGTCGATCGGCCGCACGGCGCGCAGGTAGCCCTGGCCGAACCGGCCGCCGCCGTCCACGACCTCGACGTCGTCGAGCAGCGCCAGGTGGCCGCGGGCGCACAGCGGCGCGGCCGGGTCGGCCCGGCGGGCGGCCACGTCGATCATCCGGACCGGCGGGCGCTCCCGTTCGTCGAGCGCGTCCAGCCAGGTCGGCTCGAGGCGGCCGCCGTCCAGGCCGGTCTGGCGGGCCAGCGCCGGGGCGTTGAAGTACCCGAACATCGACTCGCCGGTGTAGAACGGCTCGCCGTCGACGGCGAGGGAGTAGGAGAAGTCCTGCAGGGCCGTGCCGGGCATCGGGTTGGTCGACAGCAGCGTCGAGTGCTGGCGGATGGTGGCGTCGCGCAGGTCGACCTCGCGCAGCACGGTCGCGCTGCCGCCGAGGTTGCGCAGGCTGTAGTCCTCCGCCGGCTCGGCCAGCGTGGCGCCGAGGTAGTAGCCCAGCATCAGCGCGGCCTGCAGGCTGGTCTCCATGTAGACGCAGTTCGGCATGGACGCGTTCGCCGTCTCGGTGAAGTACCAGCAGTCGGCCGCCGCGTCGTACTCGGTGACGTGCGTCGCCCCGCCGCGCAGGTCACCGCGCCGTGAGTCCATCGCCATCACCCGGTCGACGAGGCGCAGGCCGCCGCCGGGCAGCCGGGTCGCCCGCCGCCCCCGGTAGGCGGCGAACTCGGGCCCGAGGCCGACGCCCTGGTCGCCGCGTGCGCAGTGGGCCATGTGGAACTCGCTGAGCAGCGCCCGCTCGCCGGCCGCGGTGCGCCGGCCCAGGAACGCGGTGACGGCCCCGCCATGGTCGGCGCCGACCGGCGCGCCCGGCCGTTCCCGCACGGTGACCGCGACGTCGCGGACCTCGGCGACCAGCCGGCCGCCCGCGTGGACCAGCGCGCGCACGGCGAGCCAGGGCCGCGGGATCAGGTCGATGGCGGTGACGTCGAGGACGAGCTCGCCGCCGGTGCCGTCCCAGCCCCCGCCGTCGGCGGTGAGGGCCACCGTCGGGGCGGGCGGCCGCGCGCCGGTGCGCGGGCCGCCGTCGGCGTCCTCGGCCGGCGGGCCGGCGACGAACCGGGCGTCCGCCAGGCACAGGTGCAGGCCGGCGTAGAGGGCGAACACCTTGGCGGCCTGCGCGGCCGCCGCCTGGAGCGCGTCGGCCAGCGAACCGGACCCGGCCGCTCCGGCGAACGAGCCGGGCGCGGCCGTGCCGGGCAGCGCACGCAGCCCGGCGTGCAGCGAGCCCGCGGTGCGGCTCCCGCCGCGCAGCCGCAGGTCCGCCACCCAGGTGAGCAGGGTCGCCTCCCCGGGGTCGGTGAGCCGAACGTCCGGGTTGACGCCCTCCTGGTCGTAGGCCGGGCCGAAGACGCCGGCCACCTCGCCGCGGGCCAGCGCGGCCAGGTCGGCGCCGGTGAGCTCCCGGCGCCCGGAGCGGGCGAGCGGCTTGAACGCCGCCTCCGTCGCGACCGGATCCGTCGGCGCGACGTCCGGAGCAACCGGCCCGGCCGCCACAGCGGGACCGCCCGCGGCCGCGGCGGCCGGCGGGAGGACGAGCGCCTGCGAGCCGGCTGCCAACGGCCGGCCGGGGCCCGCGAGAGTGAGCCGGGTGAGCGCGAGCTGCGCGTTCAGCGCCGACTCGTGGGCGGCCACCACGACCGCGCGCACCTCGCGGACGACCTCCGCGATCCGCGGTGCGGGGCCGCCGGCCGCCGCCGCGGCGGGTTGCGGGGCCGTGGGCGGTGCTGGCGTGGGTGGTGCTGGCGTGGGCGGCGCCGCGGCTGTCGGTCCCGTGGCGGTCAGTCGCAGGCTGTCGAAGGGCTCCCCGTCGAAAGACAGCTCGTCGTCCTCCGCGACGAACGGTGTCGCGAGTGCCGGTCCGGTCATCTCGACTGTCATGCGGACACCTCCTTCTTGTGCCAGCTCGCGGTGCCCTCGGCGAACTTCGCGGCCATGTCGGGCGTCCCGACCATCGCCACGTCGTGCAGGCGGACGAGGATCCGCCCGTCGCGCCCGACCGCGGTCACCCGGCTGGTGACCCCGGTGTCGCGCACCGCCGCGCCGTCGATCACCACGGCGAACGGCTCGCCGGCGGGCAGCGGCGCGCGGTAGTCGATCCGGCCGACGGCCAGCGGCAGGCACGCCTGGCCGGTCAGCCATCGGCCGAGCACGGACGGGCCGTGCAGCAGCAGGTCGGCCAGCACCGGGTCGTGCAGGGCGCCGGCGAACGCGCCCCGGCCCACCTCCGCGCCGTCCAGGCGGCATTCGACGACCAGCCGGTCGTCACCGCGCGCCACGATCCGCCGGATGCCCTGTAGCAGCGGGCCGTGGAACAGCGTCGTGCCGGTGTAGATCTCCAGGCCGTCCTCGGGGCCGGGCGCCGTCCACTCGGCTTCGAGTCGGGGCCAGTCCTCGACCTCGGCGGGAGCCGGCGGGGCGGCGGCGAGCACCAGCGTGGCGGCGTAGCGCGACAGCCCGGCCGGCAACGCGCCGGGGCTGCGCACGCTCGCCTTCACGACGACCCGTCCACTCGTGCCGGCGCCCTCGCGCTCGGCCGCCGCGGTGTGCACCCGGAACGCCAGCTCGCCCGTCCCGTCGAACACGACGCCCTTGTGGACGTCGAACCCGCGGGCCTCGACCACCGTCAGCCCCGGGTGGGCCCGCTCGACCACGTTGATCAGCCAGCCGAGCCCGAACGTCGCCGGCAGGACGGGGAAGCCGCCTACCTGGTGGTCCCGGATGACCGGGTGCTCGGCGATCTCGCGCAGCTCGCGGCGGGCGACCAGCGCCGGGGCGGGGCGGACGTCCGCCCCGCCGGTCAGCGCCTCGGCGGAGCCGACCAGGACGCACACGTCGTCCACCCGGGCCGGCTCGAACTGCTCGGCGAACGCCTCGGCGCCCGCCGTCCGGTCGATCAGGGCGACGCCGCGGGAGCGGAAGAGCTCCCGCAGGTCGGCGTCGACCATGCCGCCGTCCCAGGCGCCCCAGTCGATCGCGGTGACGTGCCGGCCGCGGTCGGCGTGCTTCCAACCCGCGGCGAGGCGGCCCAGCGCCTCGTTCGCCGCGGCGTAGTCGGCCTGGCCGGGGTTGCCCATCAGCCCGGCCACCGAGGCGAACAGCACCAGGTGGCGCAGGGGCGAGCCCGGCCCGTCGCCGAGCGCGTCGAGGACGTTGCGCAGCCCGGTCAGCTTGGGCGTGAGCACGCGGCGGACCGCGTCGGGCGTCTTGGCGGTCAGCGCGTTGTCGGCCAGCGCGCCCGCGCCGTGCACCAGGGCGGCGGCGCGGCCCCGGTAGGGCTCCAGCGCGGCGCGCACCGCGTCCCGGTCGGCGATGTCCACGGCCAGGTACTCGGCTTCGGAGCCGGCCGCGGTGAGCGCGGCCAGGGTGTCCCGGATCTCCCTGCGGGCCAGGACGTCGCGGCGGGCCGCCTCGGCCTGGCGGGGCGTCGGGCGCGGCCCGCCAGGACCGGCCTGCGCGGCCAGGGCCGCCGCGGCGGCGGCGAGCAGGCCGCCGTCGGCGACGCCGGTCGCCCACTCGGGGTCGCTGTCGGCCGCCGTGCGGCCGAGCAGGACGAACCGGGCCCGGGTCCGCGCCGCGAGGGCACGCACGCAGTCCGCGGTGACCCCACGTGCCCCGCCGGTCACGATGATGATGTCCTCGGCCTGTGCGGCCCGGTGGTCCTGTGCGGCCCGGTCGCCGAAGGGTCCGGGCCGGACGGTCCAGCGCGCTCCCGTCGCGTCCAGGCCTACCTCGGCCAGGTCGGTCGCCGCGTCCCACAGTTCGGTGAGCACCAGCTCCGCGACCGCGGCCGGGGCGTGGGCGGGGTGGAGGTCCAACGCGCGGCAGAACAGCGCCGGCTCCTCGCGCAGCAGCGTCTTGACCACGCCTGCCGCTCCGCCGACGAGGCGCTCCACCGCCGGCGCGTCGCCGCGCAGTCCCAGGCCGCCGTCCAGCCGGGTGACGGCGCAGAACGCCGCCCGCCCGCCGCGCGCCGCGGCTCGCGACAGCGGCCCGGCGGCGTGCTTGGCGACCAGGACGGTGTCGGCGAGCCGCCGGATCCCCGCCGCCCAGGCGCCGTCGCCGCCGTTCGCGGCGATCAGCAGGGCGCACAGGTCGACGGCACCGTCGCCACCGAGCGCGCCGGCCAGGGCCTGCTCGACCTCGGCCGCGTCCCACCCGTCGAGCGGGTCGGCCTGGTCGGCACCGTCGCCGGCCGTCCCGCTGTGCCCGGGCAGCCGCACGGTGCGGACGGCGAACCCGCGGGCGCTCAGCCCGTCGGCGAGTGCCGTCAGCTCAGGCGCCGGCGCGTCGTGGCCGGTCGCGTCGATGAGCACGGCGACCGGGTCGGCGCCGAACGGGGTGGCGTCCAGGATGTCGACCGGCGCCGCCGGCATCAGCTCGACCGGCCGGTGGGGCAGTACGGCGTCATCGCCGTGGCCGGCGGCGTGGTGACCGTTCAGGCCGGCCGTTCCGGTCGGCTCACCTCCTTTCGGCTGATCTCCTTTCGGGGCGGTGCCGTTCGGGGCGCCGTCCGGGGCCGGGTTCACCGGACCCAGGGAGGTGAGGACGTAGTCGGTGATGTGGTTGAGGGTGCGCATTTCGGCGAGGGTTTCGGGGCCGGCGCTGGGGAGGGTGGGGAAGTGTTCTTGGAGGGCGCCGAGGATTTGGACTCGTTTGATGGAGTCGACGCCGAGGTCGGCTTCGAGGTCCATGCCGGTGTCGATCATTTCGGCGGGGTAGCCGGTGCGGTCGGCGACGACGCCGAGCAGCGCGGTGCGGACGGTGTCCGGCTCGACCCCGGGGGCTGCGGCGGGGCTGCCGTTGAGCGTGCCGTTCGGCGACCCTGCCGCCACGCCGGCGCCGCTGGCGGCCAGGGAGGTGAGGACGTAGTCGGTGATGTGGTTGAGGGTGCGCATTTCGGCGAGGGTTTCGGGGCCGGCGCTGGGG
>NZ_JALKFY010000005.1:142973-168389 GCF_023242985.1 Frankia sp. Mgl5
AGGTCCATGCCGGTGTCGATCATTTCGGCGGGGTAGCCGGTGCGGTCGGCGACGACGCCGAGCAGCGCGGTGCGGACCGTGTCCGCGTCGGGGCCACTGCTGGTCGGCGCGGGTGCTTCAGCGGCAGGCGCCCCAGCGGCGAGAACGCCGGTGGCGGGGTGGCCGCCGGGCACGGGCGGGTGGTGACCGTTGCCCGTCGGCTGCGCCGGCACCGTGACGAGGTCGGCGGCCCCGACAGGCACCATCGCGGGCGCGTCGGCGGCAACCGGTGCTGGCGTGGCGGTGACCGGTGCCGGCGTGGCGGGCGGCGGCGCGAGAGCGGCCGGCCCGGCGGCGGTGGTACCGAGGGCGGACCCCACCGGGGCGGGAGCATCCGCGACCGGTGTCGAGGCCGGAGTGTGCCCGCCCGCGGCGAGCTCGAGGCCGGCCAGCGCGGCGAGGACGTCGTTGGCGTGAACGTGGGCCCGGCCGGCGGCGAGGCTCTGGTCCCGGACCTGCTCGACCGCTGCGGGCACCCAGCCGGCCGCGCCGTCGCGGACGCCGTCCCGCAGCAGGCCCACCAGCTCCTCGGTGACCCGGAGCTGGCCGTCCAGGTAGCGGCCGTGCAGGTTGAGGTGCAGGGCGACGGCCTCGCTGACTCCGGCGCCGGCTGAGCCGCCGCCGAACGCCGCGGCCGCCGGAACCGGCTCGGGGGCCGCGGGCGGCGCGCTGACCGCCGGTGTGACCGTAGCGGGTGTGACGGCGGCGGGTGCGACCGTGGCGAGCGTCGGCCGCGGGGCCGGGACCGGCTCGGCGGCCTGGGTGGCGAGCGGCGCGCCCGTGTGCGCCGGCCCGCCGTTCGTGGTCGCCGCGACTGACACCGCCGCGGGAACTGACGGGGTCGCCGCGGCCGCCGCGAGCGCGGAGACCGCGGAGACCTGGAAGCCGTCGGTCAGACCCGCCTGGTAGAGGTTCCGGCGCGACTGCGGCACGTATTCGGCGCCGGTGAGCGTGACCGTCATCGCCGCGCGCCGCGGCTGCTCGGTGTCGCCCTCGGCGCCGGCCGTCGCGTCGTGGCGGTTGATGTCCGCCAGCGGCAGGCCGAGCACGGCGAGCTGCACCGCGGCCTGCTTGAGCACGACGTCGCCGTCGCGCAGCGGGCCGCCGTCGGTGGAGACGACCACGACCGGCGCGTCGCCGAGGATGCGCCGGGTGAGCTGGGCCAGCACCTGCTTGGGGCCGAACTCGACGAAGATGTTGCACCCGTCGGCGCGCATCGCCGTGACCCCGGCGACGAAGTCCACCGGGGCGAGGAGCTGGCCGGCGAGCACGGCCCGGTTCGCCTCCGGGTCGGGGCCGTAGGCGGCGCCCTCGGTGTTCGCGTACACGGGCGCGGCCGGGGTGCCGATCCGGGCCTGTGCGAGGTCCTGGGCGAACCGCTCGACCGCGTGGGCGACGTAGCGGGTGTGGAAGGCCGCCGACACCGGCAGTAGCCGGCCGGTCATCCCGCGCTGGGTCAGCTCCTCGATGACCGCGCCGACGGCGGCCGTCCCGCCACCGACGACCACCTGGTCGGGGGCGTTGTGGTTGCACACCACGACGTCGGGGAAGTCGGCCAGGATCTCGGTGATCTGCTCCCGGCTGGCCTGGACGGCCGCCATCGTGCCCGGGTCGCCGCCGGTCGCGGCACCCTCCGTGACGTCGTCGAGGCCAGCGGGCAGGCCGTCGGCAGGGTCCGGGGGGGCCATCGCGGCCCCGCGGGCCCGCGCCAGCCGGAAGAAGTCCCCGTCGTCGAGCGCGCCCGCGGCCCACAGCGCGGTCAGCTCGCCGAAGCTGTGGCCGAGGAAGCCGGCGCAGTCCAGGCCGAGCTCGCGCAGATAGCGGAACTGGCCGGCGGACAGCGCGCCGATCGCCGGCTGGGCGTACCGGGTGGCCCGCAGCCGCGACTCCTGCTCCTGGCGCACCTGCGGGTCCAGGACGGGCGCCGGGTACATCACGGCGGCCAGCCGAGCGTCGTCGTCGACGAACACCGCGTTCGCGTCGTCGAGGGCCTGCGCGACGGTCGGGACGCCGAGAGCGGCGTCCAGGCCCATCTCCAGGTACTGGCTGCCCTGCCCGGCGAACAGCGCGCCGACCCGGGGGTCGGGCAGCGCCTGGCGGCGGTAGTACACGCCGGCCGGGTGCGTCCACTGCTCGGCGTCGGGCGCCGCGGCGAGCTGCTCGAGGGCGATGCGGCGCAGCTCCGCGCCGTCGGCGGCGTCGCCTTCGGTGCTGGTGGCCGGGGTGACGAACCCGACACGGGCATGGTCGGCGGGGATGGGTCCCGTCAGTCCGTCGACGGGCGGTTCGCCCGCGGCGAGGGCGGCGCGCAGCGCCGCCGGGTCGGGGGCGTGCCACAGCCAGGCGCGGGCGGTGCGGTGCAGCAGGCCGCCCGCGGGCCGCTCGGCCCGGTGCTCCTCCAGCACGACGTGGAAGTTCGTCCCGCCGAAGCCCATCGCGGACGCCGCCGCGCGCCGCACCGGGCGCCGCGGGTCACGGACCCACGGCCGGGTGTGGGTGTTGACGTACAGGGGGCTGCGCTCGTCGGCGAGCGGCCCGCTCGGCCGCTCCACGTTGATCGTCGGCGGCAGCGTCTTCTGGTAGAGGCTGAGCGCCAGCTTCATCAGGCTGGCGGTGCCGGCCGCGCCCTTGGTGTGCCCGATCTGCGACTTGACGCTGCCGATCGCGGCGAAGCGGGCGTCGTCCCCGGCGGCCTCGCGCAGGACGGCGTCCAGCGCGGTGAGCTCGGTGCGGTCGCCGACCGCGGTGCCCGTCGCGTGCGCCTCGAACAGCTCGACCGAGGCGGGGGAGCAGTCGGCGTCGGCGTAGGCACGGCGCAGCGCGCGCTCCTGGCCCTCGGCGCGCGGCGCGTAGATGCTCTTCGAGCGGCCGTCGCTGGCCGAGCCGAGGCCGCGGATGACCGCGTAGATCCGGTTGCCGTCCCGCTCGGCGTCGGCGAGGCGGCGCAGGGCCAGCATGCCGATGCCCTCGCCGATGAGCGTGCCGTCGGCGCCCTCGTCGAACGGGGCGATCCGGTCGGACTTCGACAGCGCCTGGGTCTTGCTGAAGCACATGTAGCCGAAGATCGAGTTCTCGGTGTCGGCGCCACCGGCGATCATCATGTCGGCCCGGCCGTCGACCAGTTCGGCGATCGCCATCCGCACCGCGGAGAGCGAGGCCGCGCAGGCGGCGTCGACCGTGCAGTTCATGCCGCCCAGGCCGAGCCGGTTCGCGATCCGCCCGGAGGTGACGTTCGCCAGCAGGCCGGGGAAGGAGTTCTCCTCCCAGGGCGCGAACGCCTCGGCGTAGCGGGCGGCGACGGCCTGGGCGTCGTCCTCGGTCAGCCCGCAGGCGCGGACGACCTCGCGCAGCACCGGCGTCGTCAGCCGGGCGGCGAGCGGGTGCATCAGCGGGACGGGCCCGGTGACGCCGAGCACGACGCCGGTCGAGTCGGCGTCGTACCAGTCCGCCGCGGCGGGCGCGCCCGCCGGGTTCGCGGCCTGGGCGCCGGCGTCGCGCAGCAGGTCGCGGGCGACGACGAGGCTCAGCGTCTGCAGGGTGCTGGTCACCTCGAGCTGGTTCGGGGGCAGCCCGAACTCCAGCGGGTCGAAGGCGACGTCGGGCACGAACCCGCCGCGCCGGGAGTACGTGCGGTCCGGCACGGTCGGGTCGGCGTCGTAGTAGTCGTCGATGTTCCAGCGACTGGCCGGGATGTCCTCGATGCAGTCCCGGGCGTCGACGATGTTCTGCCAGAACTCCCGGAAGTCGTGGGCGTGCGGGAAGAGGCCCGCCATTCCGACTATGGCGATGGGAGTGTCGGCCAGTCGCCGAGGCGGTCCGCTCTCGCTCACGATGACCCTTTCGGAACGTAAGTTCGGCTGGTTTCGGGCGCGCCGGACCAGCCGGACCGGCCGCACGGGCCGGGCTGGCTGGACGCGCTGTGCTCGTTGGACGTGCTGTGCTCGTTGGACGTGCTGTGCTGAGCTGGGTGCGCGGGGCGGGCCCGAGGGGCGGTTGCGTGGGTGGGGCAGGTCGGTGGATCAGTAGGACAGCAGCCCGCCGCCCGCACCGGCTCCGACACCCGCCGGCTCGCGGCCGACCGGCGCCATGCCGGTGTGGCGGCCGAGGTGGTCGGCCATGGTCTCGGCGAAGTGGCGGTGCCCGGCCGGGTTCGGGTGCAGCCCGTCCGGGTCCCACAGCGCCCGGCCGCGCCACTCGGTGGCCGCGGCGATGTCCAGGCACACGGCGCCGGTGGCGGCCGCCGCCTCCTGCAGGTATGCGTTGGCCTGCGCGAACCGGTCGCGCAGCAGCGCCCGGAACGAGGCCGGGACGGCCAGGTTCCCGGGGATGTCGGGATAGGTGGCGGTGAACAGCACGGTGTCCGGGCCGGCGAGCCGGCCGAGGACCGCGGCGAGGTTGCGCCGGAACCGGGCCGGCTCGTAGTCGCTGACCAGGTCGTTGACCCCGCCGATGACGCCGATCACGGTGGCCTTGGTGACCAGGGCGGCCGGCACCTGGTGCTCCAGGATGTGCTGCGTGGTGGCCTGGTGGGTGCCGAGGTTGCGGTAGCCGCCGTGCGGGATCCCGAACAGCTCGGCGAACCGGGGCACCCAGCCGGCGTAGCCGCCGCCGGGCCGCGGGTCGCCGCGGCCCTCCGCGAAGCTGTCACCCAGGACCGTCAGCCGTGTCCTGCTCATCGCCCGTTCCTCTCTCCGTCGGCCTGCTCGGCGGGCAGCCGCCCGCTGGTGATCCAGCTCGCCGCGGCCCGGCCGATGACCGCGCTGTCCTTGATCCAGGCGAAGTGGTCGCGGTGGGCGACCCCGGAGGACTCCACGACGTGCCACCGGGTCAGCCGCGCCGCGGGCATCCGCGAGCAGAGGAAGTCCACGTTCGAGCTGGGACCGAGCTTGTCCTCGTCGAGCGAGATCGCCAGCACCGGCCGGTCCAGCGCGCGCAGCGCGTCGTCGTGGCGCCGCGTGGAGCCCTTGGGACGGCACCTGCTCGTCCGGGACTGGCGGGCCCAGTCGACCATCACCTGGCCGGCCATCGCGCCGCCGATGAGCATGCCGCCGGGCCAGAACCCGCGCACGCGGGCGACCAGGCCGATGGTCTGGATCTTCCAGAACGCCTCGAACCAGTTGCGACGTCCGAAGGCCTTCCAGTACGGGGTGCCGGTGCCGATCATCACGATGCCGGCGATCTCGCCCGGCGCGGCCGCCGCGTGGAAGAGCGCGAGCTGACCACCGAGGCTGTGGCCGAACAGGTACAGCGGCGCCCCGGGGAAACGGGCCCGCACGGCACCGACAGCCGCGGGCAGGTCGACCTCGATCAGCTCGCGGTAGCCGAAGTTCGGCTGCTCGCGCAGGCCGGGAGTGCTCTCGCCGTACCCGCGCTGGTCGAGGGTGGCCACCGACAGACCCGCCGCGAACAGCGCCTTCGCCATCGGCAGGTAGAACTTCGCCTTCAGGGCCATCGCCGGCAGCAGCAGGACGACGGGCGCCGTCGGGTCGGGCTGCGCCAGCACCCGGACCATGAGCGTGATCCCGCTGGAGACCGGCACCGGCAGCTTCTCCGGGCCGGCGGGCTTGGACGGGGCGGTTCCGGGGCACGCGGCGGTGCCGGTGGGGTCGGCGGTGGTCCGCTCGGTGGTCGGCTCGGTGGTCGGCATCGTCAGTCTCCGGCGATCGCGCAGGCGTAGTCGAAGTGGAACCGGGCGACGAGCACGTCGGCGTCGTCGTAGAGCAGCGCCCTGACGTCGAGGTCGAACCGCTCCGGCCCGGTGCCGGCCAGGACGCGGCGCGCCTCCCGCTCGTCGACCAGGCCGATCGCGCGCACCCGCCCGTTGGCCGGCTTGCGGAACGTCGAGCGGGCGTCGCGGACGACGAGGTACTCGAACCGGCTCAGCCGCGGCGCGAGCGCCCCGGCCACCGCCGCGGCGCCGGCGAGGTCGGCGGCCAGGAACAGCGCGCCGGCGTGCACGGTGCCGAGCTGGTTGGTGAGGTCGGGCCGGTCGGGGATCTCCACCACCGAGCGCTCCGTGTCGATCTCGGTGATGTCGATGCCGACGAACCGCCGGAACGGCACGATCGCGTTCGCGATCTCCCGGATGCGCTCGAGGTCGGGCGCGCCCGGGTCGGCGGTGGCCGGGCCGAAGACGGCGAACGGCCCCGCCTGTGTGGACGGCCCGGCCTGTGTGGTCGGTGCGGACGTCGGTGTCACCGTGTCTCCTCTCCGATGGTGGCCGGTTGGTGGGCCCGCAGCACCCGCTTCGCGATGGAGGTGCGCAGGACCTCGGACGAGCCCTCGTAGATGCGGAACCCGCGGGCCTCGACGAGGAAGCGCGCCACCAGGTGGTCCTCGCAGATCCCGAGGCCGCCGTAGAGCTGCACGACCCGGTCCAGGACCCGCCACACCGCCTCGGCGACGAACGTCTTGGCGATCGCGGCGCCGTGCCGCGCGGCGGAGCTGGCCACACCCTGCTCGTCGAGCACCCGGGCCACCGAGCGGACCAGGGCGCGGGCGGCGGCGATGTCGATCTCGTTGTCGGCGACGTGTGCCTGGGCCATGCCGTGCTCGGAGATCGGCCGGCCGAACGAGCTCCGGCGCTGGATCCACTCGGCCGCCATGCCGTGCGCCCGGGCGGCGATCCCCAGCCAGCTCATGCAGAACGCGAGCCGGGCCGGGGCCAGCCGCACCTGGGCGTAGCGCAGCCCGGCGCCGACGTCGCCGAGCACCGCGGCGTCGGGGACGAAACAGTCGGCGAAGGCCACCTCGCAGTGGCCGCCAGGGGCGCTGTGGTCCAGGGTGGGCATCCGCCGTCCGACCGTCAGGCCGGGGTTGTCCTGGTCGACCAGGAACATGGTGGTGCCGCCCTCGGTGCGGGCGATGCAGATCGTGAACGCGGCACCCTCGGCCCCGGTGATGAAGTGCTTCGCCCCGTCGATGACCCAGCCGCCGTCGACCTGCCGCGCCGTCGTGCGGACCATTGACGGGTCCGAGCCCGCGCCCGGCGCCGGCTCGGTGAGCGCGATCGCCGAGCGGGTCTCGCCGCGCAGCAGCGGGTGCAGGTAGCGCTCGGCCTGGCTCGGTGTCGCGACGTCGGCGAGCAGGTGCATGTTCCCGTCGTCGGGCGCCGCGCAGTTCACGGCGATCGGGCCGATGAGGCTCGTCCCGGCGGCCTCGAGCACCTCCGCTAGACCGGCGTTGTCCAGGCCGAGCCCGCCGAGCGCGACCGGCGTCAGCGGCCCGAAGACGCCCGCCGCGCGGGCCGCCCGCTGCAGGCCGACGCGGACGTCGTCGTCCATGTGCCGGCCCGCGACGATCAGCTCGCGCTCGATTGGCAGCACGTCGTCGCGCACGAACGCGAGGGTGCGCCGCGCGAGCTTGCCGACGTCGGTGGCCCCCGTGACGAGGCCCGTCGCCGTGCCGTCCGGTGTCGTGCCGTTGCCCGTGTGGGGCGGGGCCACCTCAGCGGTGCTCATCAGCCGATGCCTCCCGGTCCTGGATCAGCTGGCCGACAGCAGGCGCTTCTCGGCGGGCATGCCGACCTCCTCGTAGAGCTCCGCGAGGTTGTCGGGGTGGAAGAAGTCGTGGCCGGGAACGCCACCGGCGATCAACCCGAAGAACTTCTTCGTGTAGCGGGGGCTCTGCGCCGTCGCGGCGAAGGCCGAGTGCAGGAACGGCGGCAGCACGAGGTGGGAGAGCGTGCAGGTCAGCTCGAACGTCCCGTGGCTCTCCTCGTCGCGGATCTTGACGTACTCGGCGGCGGCGTCGTCCAGCGTCCGCTCGCCGGTGAGGCCGGAATGCAGCCGGTCCGCCAGCGTCTGCGCCTGGAGGAACGCGTCGGTGATACCCCAGCCGGTGAACGGGTCCTTGTGGTAGCCGGCGTCGCCGACCAGCGCCCAGCCGGGCCCGTGCGAGCGCCGGTAGTAGTTGTCCGGGTAGCGCATCGGACGGAACTCCTCGACGCGGCGGCCGCGGGTCCGCAGGTCCTCGCCGAGCTCGGGGACGACCGCGTCGAAGATGGCCTGGAAGCTGCCCTCGACGTCGGCGCGGAACTCGCTGAACGCCGAGCGGGGGCGGATGATCGACACCAGGTGCCGGCCGTCGTGCGTGGGCCAGGCGCCGAACTGCTGCTCCCCGAAGCCGGTCCGGTGCTGGAACGTCCAGTCGAGGCCCTCGAAGTACGAGTAGTAGATGAAGCCGGCCGCCGGCACGACCCGGTAGAAGTCCGCGCCGACCTTGTCGGCCACGGTGGACGTCCGCCCGTCCGCCCCGACCACGAACGCGGCGCGGAACTCCTGCTCGGGTCCCTCGCCGGTCCGGCCGCGGATGCCGGTGACCCGGCCGTCGTCGAAGAGCAGGTCGCTGACCGTGAAGCCCTCGATCACCTCGGCGCCGGCCTCGCGGGCGGCGTCCACCAGCAGCTTGTCGAGGATGGTCCGACGCGGTGAGTAGACCTCCGTGATCCCGTCGATCGGGTCGGCGAAGCCCTCGAGGTGCAGGCCGGTGTAGGAGAAGGTGAGGTGGCGCATCGGCGGGACGCCGGTGGCGACCAGGCGGTCCAGCAGGCCCCAGTCCCGCAGCCGGGCCAGGCCGGTCTGGTGCATGTAGTGGGTGGACACTGTGTCGCTGGGGAAGGTCGACCTGTCCACGACCAGGACCCGGTGGCCCTGGCGGGCGAGCAGCATGGCCAGCGGTGAGCCGGCGCAGCGCGCGCCGACCACGATGACGTCGTACATCCTTGAGTGCTCCCGTCGGTCATGCGGCGGAGATGTCAGCGGGCGGAAGTGTCTGCGAGCGGCGGTGTCTCCCGGCCTGAGCCGGCGCCGACTCAGGCCGGAGCCGGGGCGGCGGCCGGGGAGTAGAGCTGTTCGATCTCGGTGGCGAAGGCCGCCTCGATCGGTGCGCGGCGCAGCTTCATCGAGGGCGTCAGGTGACCGGCGTCGATGGTGAGCTGGGTGGGGAGGATTCGGAACCGGCGGATGGACTCGGCCCGGGAGACCAGGCCGTTGGCGTCGTCGACCGCCTCCTGCACCCGGTCGAGCAGGGCGGGGTGCTCCCACCAGCCGGAGGCGGCGAGGTCGATGCCGTGCGCCGCGGCCAGGGCGCTGAGCGCACCCTGGTCGGTCGTCACCAGGGCGGCGACGTACGGGCGGGCCTCACCGACGACCATGCAGTCGGCGACCAGCGGGTGCAGCCGCATCCGGTCCTCGAGCAGGGTCGGCGTGACGTTCTTGCCACCGCTGGTGACCAGGATCTCCTTGCGGCGGCCGGTGATGACGAGGAAGCCGTCGGCGTCGAGGCGGCCCAGGTCGCCGGTGTGCAGCCAGCGGGACGGGCCGGCGCCGGCCTCGGCCTGGATGCCGGCGGGCTCGATCCACGGGTCCTGGCCGGCCCGCCAGTAGCCGGGGGAGACGTTGGGGCCGGCGACCAGCACCTCGCCGTCCGGGGAGATCGCCACGGTGGTGCCGGGGATCGGCTGGCCGACCGTGCCGATGCGGTTGGTGCCGGGCTGGTTGACGGTCACCGCCGTCGCGGCCTCGGTGAGGCCGTAGCAGTTCAGGATCCGCACGCCGACCCCGCGGTAGAAGGCCGCCGTGGTGGCGTCCAGCGACGCGCCGCCGCTGATCACGTGGGTCAGCCGGCCGCCGAACACGCCGTTGATCCGGGCCAGCGCAGCCGGGGCGGGCCGCCGCTCGGCGGCCGGGCTGGTGGCTGGGCCGTCGGCCGGGTCGCCGGCCAGCCCGGCGGCCACCGCCGCGAGCTCGGTGTCGGTGTCGACGACGCCGCGCAGCCCCTTGCGGATCTTCTCCAGGGCGTAGGGGACGAGCGCGAGCACGGTCGGCCGGAAGGTCGCCATCGCGGGCAGGATGTCCGGGACCGCCGCCAGCAGGCCGGTCCGCGTTCCGGCATAGAGGCAGGCGACGAGGATCGTCCGGCCGAAGACGTGTGCCAGCGGCAGGCAGAGCAGGGTCGACGCCTGCTCGACCGACGCCTCTGATCCCGCCGACCCCTCGGCCGCTCCGGTGCCCGCGGCGGGCCGCCACACCCGGAACAGCTCGCCGGTGTGCTCGACGGTGTTGGCGCTGGAGGCGAACAGGTTGCCGTGGGTGAGAACGCAGCCCTTGGGCATGCCGGTCGTCCCGCTGGTGTAGACGATCGTCGCGAGCGAGTCCGCCCGGACGGCGTCCCGGCGCCCGGCGAACTCGTCCGCCGCGGCCAGGTCACCGCCGCCGGCCGCGTGGCCCGCGTCGTGGCCCGTGTCGTCGGCGGGGGCCTGCCAGCCGTTCAGGTCGGCCAGTGGCCAGGGCAGCGCGCGCAGCGTCCCGGCACCGGCCGTGGCGACCGCGCTGTGGTGCTCCGGGGTCTCGACGAAGCACCACGCCATGCCGGAGTCGGTCACGATGTGGGTGATCTGCGCCGGCGAGGCGGTCGGGAAGATCGGCACGGTGATCGCGCCGAGGGCGAGGACCGCGAGGTCGGCGACCACCCACTCGTAGCTGGTGCGGCCGACGATGCCGACGCGGTCGCCCACGCCCACCCCGTGGCCGAGGAGCACCGCGGCGACCCGGCGCACGTGGGCGTCGAGCTCGCGGAAGGTGACGTCGTGCCAGTCCGCCCCGGTGGGCCGGCTGAGGATCACCCGGTCCGGATCGGTACGGACGCGGTCGTCGACGAGGGAATAAAGACCGCGGTCGTCAGGAAGGACCCGGCCCGCTCCCAGGGTGTACTGCTGCACACCGACCACCTACTCGTGACGAGGATTCGGATATTTCTCGGTGGATTTACCGAGCCCAGTCTCGATGCATCGTCGGTTGGCTGGCAATGCGCTTCTCGCTAACGATCCGTAAACGTCTCCTATCGCCGGGCTATGCGCGGGAAGGATCGATCGATCGCAATTATTTATCGTTGGTGCGGGGTAACGGAAAAACGCGCGTGAGGGTTAGTCCGTCACCGCGTCAGCGGCCACGGCGGGAATGGCGGCACGCAGCTGTGCCAGAGTGTCCTCGAGGTCGGTGTGCTCGATCGCCCGCCAGCCCCGGGCCCGGGCCGCGGCGCAGTTGACCGCCAGGTCGTCGATGAGCAGGCAGGCCCGCGGCGGCGTCCCGAAGTGCGACTCGGCGAGCTCGAAGATCGCCGGATCCGGCTTGCGCAGGCCCACCTCGAAGGAGTTGACGGTGACCTCGAACGGGTCGACGTCCGGCGCCAGCGCTCGCCGGTGCGGTTCCCACTCCCGCACGCTGTTGGTGAGCATGCCGACCCGCACGCCGCTCGCCCGCACCCGGTCGAGCAGCTCGAACAGGGCCGTGTTGACCGTCCGGCCCGCGTACCAGTGGTCGCCGAAGCGGGTCAGGTCGATCCGCGGCGTCCAGGCCGGCGCCAGCTCCGCGGTGACCCGCAGGCCCCACTCGTGCTGGGAGAGCACCCCGAGCTCCAGCGGTTCGATCATCGTCGCCCCGAAGGACGCCGCGACCCGCCGGATCGCGGCCGTGAGCTCGGACGTCGGCACCCCTGCCGCGGCCGCCACCTGGGCGAGTGAGCCGGCGATGGACGAGCTGAGCACGCCGCCGTAGTCGCACCAGACAGCCCGCACCGGCTCCTCCGCGGCACCTGCCTGATCCGGGACACCTTCCTGATCCACCGCACCTGCCGGACCGTCCGGTCCGTCAGGCATGCGGGGCCGCCTCGGTGACCCGGGCGGTGAAGCGGCTCGCGGGCGCGGCGATGTGCACCGGGCCGTCGAAGACCCGCTCGGCGTCCTCCTGGCGCGCCCGCAGCCAGGTCGGCTCGGCGGTCACGAAATGTGTCAGGACGAGCTGGCGCGCGTCGGCCTCGGTGGCGGCCCGCGCCGCGTCGGTGGCGCTGAGATGGCCGTGGTCGGTCGTGTCGGTCAGCTCCAGCGTCGCCTCGGCGAGCAGCAGGTCGACGTCCCGGGCGAAGGGCACGAGATCCTCGGTCACCCCGGTGTCGCCGGTGTAGGCGATGCTGCCGGACGCGCAGTCCACCCGCGTGCCGCAGTTGGGCACGGCGTGGCGCAGCTCGTGCACCCCGACTGTCGCGTCGCCGACGACGAAGGTGTCGCCCGGCTCGTACTCGCGGACGTCGAAGGCCACCTCGAAGGCACGGTCGAGCAGCGGGATGGTGGTGACGGGGAACAGCGCGGCGAGCGCGCGCAGCCGCTCCCGGCCGCCGCGCGGCACGTACAGCGGCACCGGGGTCCGCTGGACCTGCCTGGCCAGCTCGGGCAGCGTGGGGAACAGCTCGGCGAACCGGCCGTGCCCGGCCAGCAGGGTCTTGCCGACGGGCAGCAGGTCGTAGCAGTGGTCCAGGTGCAGGTGGCTGATGACCACGGCGTCGAGCCGGCGCGGATCCATGACCGCGCTGAGCGCGGTGGCGGCGCCGGGGCCGCAGTCCAGCAGCAGACGGGCCGCCTCGGTCTCCACCAGGTAGCTGGAGCTGCACTGGCCGGCGGCGGGCATTCCCGACCGGCACCCGAGGACAGTCAACTCCATGGTCACGTCCATTCTGTTCGGACCGGCCGCGCGGCCGGCACCGTCGGTGTGCCGCCGCCGGGTCACGCTCCGCCGCCCGATGGGCGCGTGCCACGACCGGCACGGCCACCGGACGGCCCCATGACCTCCTCGTAGGGCGCGGCGGATCGGCGGGGCGACCAGGTGAATCTGACCGCTCGAGCGATGTTGCGCGTCGGGCCGGTTCTCGGCAACGCATGAATGACGAACGAGCTATTCGGGATGCCAATCGCCGGGCACCGCACCGCCCGCCGGACGGGAACCCGGGTCAGCTCTCCTTGGCCGGTGCCGGTGCCGGTGCCGGTGCCGGTGCCACCGCCGCGGGCGGGCCGGGCTCGGTGAACGGGCCGGCGGCCTCGAGGCAGTCCAGGAAGGCGCCGACCACGGGCTGTGGATCCGGGCGCCACACGGCGTACATCCCGACCGTCGGGGTCGGGTCGACCAGGCGCACCGCGGCGAGCCCGTGACCGGGCGGATGCGCACCGCGCGCCGCCGAGGCGAACCCGACCACCGGCTTGGTGGTCACCACGATCCCGGTCGCGCCGGAGTCGTCCACCTCGTCGGAGACGGTCAGCGCGATGCCGCAGCGGTCGGCCGCGGCGAGGATCGCGTCGTGCATCGCCGGGCTCTGCTCCCGCCGGAACAGGACACACGGCTGGTCGGCCAGCTCCCGGAAGGGAACCTCGGACCGGGCCGCCCAGGGATGGCGCCGGCTGACCACCGCGACCAGCGGCACGGTGAGCACCCGCTGGGAGCGCAGCTGGGCCGAGGGCGGCCCGGCGAAGACCAGCGCGACGTCAAGCCGTCCCTCGGCCAGCGCGGAC
This sequence comes from Frankia sp. Mgl5, assembly GCF_023242985.1. NCBI lineage: Bacteria > Bacillati > Actinomycetota > Actinomycetes > Frankiales > Frankiaceae > Frankia > Frankia sp. Mgl5. Next base: position 156,349 of record NZ_JALKFY010000005.1, read on the forward strand.
AGCTGAGGCCCGCTGCGGGCCTCCCACAGCGTCGTCGACACGCCCGGATACTCGGCCGCCAGGCGCAGCAGCGTCGGCTGGAGCACCCGCTGGCCGGCGGGGTAGTTGAAGCCGATGCTGATCATCCCCGTCCGCCCCGAGGCCGCCTCGCGGGCGACGGTGACGGCGCGGCGAGTGGCGTCGAGCAGCCGGCGGGCCTCCGTCTCGAAGGCGCGGCCGGCGGCGGTCAGCTTGACCTCGTGCGAGCTGCGCGAGACCAGCTCGACGCCGATGTCGCGTTCCAGCCGCTGAAGCTGCTGGCTCAGCGAGGGCTGGGCCAGGTGCAGGCGGGCCGCCGCGCGGCCGAAGTGAAGCTCCTCGGCTATGGCGAGGAACGACGCGAGATATCTCAGTTCCACCGCCGACCTCCCACTGGGCGCCGCTCACGTTACCGGTGGGCGCTAACCGCCGGTAACGCGCACGTGTGGACGGCGGAACGAGAGCGTGGCATGTTGCCCCGAAGCATGCCGGGCGGTGCGGCGGGACGGTCAGCCGCGGAACCGGACGGGCAGCTCGGCCAGGCCCCTGATCAGCAGGTTCGGCTTGTAGGGCGGGTTGTCGTCGGTGATCTCGGCATCGCTGACCCGCCGGACGAACGCGGCGAGCAGCAGCTCCATCTCGAGCAGCGCCAGCGGCGCGCCGAGGCAGTAGTGGTGGCCGAGGCTGAACGACAGGTGCCGGGCCGGGGGGCCGCCGGCCGAGGAGGTGAACCGCCGCACGTCGAGCCGGTCCGGGTCGGGGTAGGCCCGCGGGTCCCGGTTCGCGCAGGCGATCAGCGCGACGACGCCCTCGCCGGGCGCGAACACCCGGCCGGCCACCTCGAGCTCCCGCTTCGCCGCGCGGGTGTTGAGGTGGATAGGCGAGTCGTAGCGCAGCAGCTCCTCGACGGCGGGTCCGATCAGCTCGGGCTCGGCGCGCAGCAGGGCGAGCTGGTCGGGGTTGCGCAGCAGCGCGAGCATCCCGTTGCCGACCAGGTTCACCGTCGTCTCGTGGCCGGCGATGATCAGCGTGACGCAGGTGCCGAGCAGCTCGTCGGCGGTGAGCCGGTCACCGGCCTCCTCGACCTGGGCGAGGGCGGAGATCAGGTTGTCGCCGGGCTCGCGCCGGTGCCGCTCGACCAGCGCGCCGAAGTACTCCAGGAACTCGGGGATGGCCCGGTTGCGCTCCGCGAGTGCCTCGGGCGACATGAGCGCGTCGGGGTCGAACGCCCGGGCCAGCGCCTGCGACCAGACCTGGACGGCCGGGTGGTCGGCGGCGGGGACGCCGAGGATCTCGCAGATGACGGTCAGCGGCAGTGGGTAGGCGATCGTCTCGACGAGGTCGAACTCGCCGGCGGCGAGCGCGTTGTCGAGGAGCTCGTCCACCAGCGCGGTGATCCGCGGCCGCAGCAGCTGCACGCTGCGCGGGGTGAAGCCCTTGCTGACCAGGCCGCGCAGCCGGGTGTGGTCCGGCGGCTCCATCCACAGGAACGTGGTGGGGAACGATTCCGCCGGCAGCGTCGGGTGCATCTGGTGGGCTTCCAGGTCGTGCCCCCAGTCCTGGTTCGCCAGGACGGCCACGCAGTCGGCGTGCCGGGTCGCGACGGGCAGCCCGAACGGCGTCGTGTGCAGCGCGCCCGCCTCGCGCAGCCGGCTGTAGACGGGGTAGGGGTCGGGTCTGGTCGCCGGGTCGAACAGTTCGGCCAGCAGCGCGGTCGACTCCTCGCCGGCCGGCCCGGATGATCCGGTGCCGGCCGCCGGGACGACGGTGGACGTGGTCATCGCATCTCCAATTGCCGCACGGTTGTTACCGCGATAGCGCCTCGATGTATCGTCCGCTTTCCTTCTGTTCCCCGGAGAGACGATTAACGCCGCCGATGGATCCATAGCGGACCGGTATCCGTGTTTGACGGCACCGGCCGACGGCGCAAGCATTCTCGCGGAAATGCGTGGACGAACCGCCGCCGGTGAACGGCGGCGCGAACGCGTCGGCGAGACCGGTGCGGCGCGCGGGCCGCGCGCCGGCACGAGCCGGAAAGCGGCCGGATGCAGATGGAGGGCCCACGATGCACGACGCTCCGGCCGAGGTGGCGATCCCGGCGCCCCGCGCCGTCCCCGTTTCTTCACCTGCTGTTTCCTCACCCGTCAATCCCGTACCCGTCAATCCCGTACCCGCCGATTCCGTGGCCGCCGGCTCGACGGCCGCCGCCGCGCTCGCGGCGGGCACCCTGCACGCCGGCCTGGCCACGGTGGCGGCCCGCCATCCGGGGTTGCCCCTCGACTTCCCCTCCGCCGGAGCGTCGCTGACGCTGGGCGAGCTCGTCGCCCGCGCGGACGTCCTGGCGGCAGCCCTGACCGGTGCCGGCACCGGCGGCGCCGCTGGGGCCGGGGTCGTCGCCCGTGACCGGGTCGGAGTGCTCAGCGACAACGCGCCCGACTTTCTGGTGGCCCTGGCCGGAGTGAGCCGGGCGGGAGCCGCCGCGTGCCCTCTGCCGCTGCCCGCCTCCACCCGTGACCTGCCCGGCTACGCCGCGCGGCTGGCGCGCGCGGTCGCCGTCGCCGGCATCCGGCTCGTGCTGGTCGGCGGCCGGACGGCCCGGATGGCCGACCGCTTCGCCGGGGCCTTCGACGGCGTCCGCCTCGTCCGGGTCGCCGACCTCACCACACCGGCCGCCACCGGCACCGCGCCGGCCGCCGCTGGCGGTGCGGCCCCGGCCGGCCCGGCGGTGGAGGTGTCACCCGACGAGGCCGCCCTGGTCCAGTTCACCTCCGGTAGCACCGCCGCCCCGAAGGGCGTCGTGCTGACGCACCGCAACATCCTGGCCGGGCTGGCCGCGATCATCGACGGCGTCGCGCTGACCGAGGCCGACCACGGCGGCATCTGGCTGCCGCTCTTCCACGACATGGGCCTGTTCGGCACGCTCGCCGGCATCTTCACCGGCATGCCGATGACCGTCTGGTCACCGGCCGCCTTCGTGAAGGACCCCGCCGGCTGGCTGACCGACTTCCTCGGCCGCGGCGGCAGCATCGCCCCCATGCCGAACTTCGCCTACGACCACCTGGCGGAGGCCGTCCCCGCGCCGCGGGAGGCCGGCTTGGACCTGAGCGGCTGGCGGGTCGCCTTCAACGGCGCCGAGCCGGTCGAGCCCGCCTCGGTCGAGCGCTTCCTCACCACCTTCACACCGGCCGGCTTCGCGCCGGCGGCGATGATGCCCGTCTACGGGATGGCCGAGGCCACGCTGGCGGTGACCTTCCCGCCGCCGGGCCGCGCCCCCGTGCACCGCTGGGTCGACCGCGACCTGCTCGCCCGCGACGGCGTCGCGCGTGACGTGCCCGCCGGCTCGCCGTCCGCCCGCGGGCTGGCCGGGGTGGGCCGACCGGTGCGCGCCATGCGGGTGCGGATCGGCGGCCGCGACGGCACCGGCGTGCTCGGTGACGACCAGGTCGGCGAGATCCAGATCAGCGGCGACGCGGTGACGGGCGGCTACCTGACCGACACCGGCGAGCAGCCGGCCGGCGCGTTCACCGCGGACGGCTGGCTGCGCACCGGCGACCTCGGCCTGCTGCGCGACGGCGAGCTCTTCGTCACCGGCCGGGACAAGGAGATGGTGATCGTCCGCGGGGTGAACTACTACCCCCACGACGCCGAGGAGGCCGCCCGGGACGTCCCCGGCGTCCACCGCCGCCGCTGCGTCGCCTACGCGGACCGTTCACCCGGGGGCGCCGAGACGATGGCGATCCTCGCCGAGACCCGGCTGGTCGACGACACCGAGCGCGCGGCGCTGGCCGCCGCGATCCGGGTGGCGGTGACCGCCGCGCTGGGGCTGGCCGAGATCGCCGTCGCCCTCGTCGGGCCCGACGCCCTGCCGCGGACGTCCAGCGGGAAGTTCCAGCGCCTCGCCGCGCGCGAGGCATGCGTACCGACATGAGTTCCAGGCCCGTTTCCCAGGCAGGTGGAGGCCCATGCACAGCTACGACGTCTTCCGCCGATACGAGCGCCACGTGTGGCGGCTCGCCGACATCCCCTTCGACGAGGTGCGGCCCGAGCTCGTCCGCCCCGAGTATGTCCGGATCGCGCGCGGCGCGGTGATGGGCGAGGCGAACTCGATCGCCGCCCAGCACGGCTTCTTCGACGAGTTCGTCGACGACTACGACTTCTCCGCGTTCATCGCGCTGTGGGGCGGGCAGGAGCTTCAGCACCACTTCGCGTTCCGGGCCTGGCTGGACCAGATCGACGCCCAGGTGGAGCCGGGCGCGGTCGCGGCGATGCGGGAGCCCTACGCGCCGGGCACCACCCCGGCGGCGACCCTGGCGACCAACGTCATCTCCGAGCTGACGGTCAACCACGTCTACCGCGCGGTCGCCGCCTGGGTCCAGGAGCCGGTGCTGGCCGCCATCATGACGAAGGCGAGCCTGGACGAGGCCGCACACGCCCGCGAGTTCATCCACTACACCCGGTGCCGGCTCGCCGAGCACCCGGACGAGCTGGCGTCCGTGCTGGAGACCCTGTTCGTCTACACCGCCGAGCAGCGCATCAAGCACCCGGTGGGTGTCTTCAAGGGCGAGCTGGAGGCGCTGCGCGACCACGACACCATCGACACCGGGTTCACCTACTTCCTCACCCAGGTGGCGACCGAGGGCGAGCTGGCCCACCTGCAGGACAAGATCCGGCGGGCCTTCGGCTCGCTGACCGGCCTGGACCTGACCACCAACGCCCGGGTCCGCCGCAACCTCGCCGAGGCGCTCGGATGACCGCCCCGGCAAAGAACGACCCGCCCGTCGAGTCGGCGACCGCCGGCGGGCCCGGGACGCTCGCCGACGCGCAGGAGCTCGTCGCGACCCCCTGGGCCGTCCTGGACGACTACCAGTGCTTCGGCTGCTCCCCGCACAATGCCAAGGGCCTTCAGCTGCGGTTCAAGGCCCTCCCGGACGGGCTCGCCACCGTCTTCCAGCTCGGCTCCGCGCACGAGTCCTACCCGGGCGTCGTGCACGGCGGCCTGGCCGGGGTGATCTGCGACGAGACCATGGGCAACCTCATCGTGCTGCGCACCGGGAAGCCGGCGTTCACCACCGCGATGCGGCTGCGCTACCTGGCGCCGATCCCGGTCGGCGCCCCGCACGAGTGCCGGGCGCGGATCGTCGGCACCGGGGACACCGGCCTGATCAACGCCGAGGCCGACATCCTCGACGCGACCGGCGGGGTCGTCGCCACCGCCCGCGCCACGTACCGCCCGGTCGCCCTCGAGGCGGCCCGCGACCGCATCACGCTCAGTGACGGCGACGCCGGCCGCCTGGCGGACGTCCTGACCGCGTCGGCCCCCGCGCTCGCCTCGGCGACCGCCGCCGCCGGCGCACCCGGCCCCGCTTCGGCGCCCGCCCCAGCTTCAGTCCCCGTGTCCGTGCCCGTGCCTGTTTCCGCCCCCGCGACCGCATCCGAGGAGTCCTGATGTCCACGACCGCCGAGCCGGTGCTCGTCACCGTCACCCAGATCGTCGCCACCGAGCTGGCGACCACCGCGGACGCCATCGACCCCGATCTCGACCTGCGCACCGTCGCCGGCGCCGACTCGGTGAAGGTGCTGCGCATGATCGCGCGCATCGAGCGCGCCTACGACATCGAGCTCGACGACGAGGACGTCTTCACGGTGACCACCGTCCGTGAGGTGACCGACGTCGTCGAGCGGGCGCTGGCCGCGGGCGCGGCGGCATGACCGTCGCCGCCGCGGCCCCGGCCGGGACGGCGTCCGCCACCCCGGTCGGGGTCGCGGACACGAACCAGCACTACGACCTCGACCCGGAGATCTTCGGCCTGTTCCTGGACTCCCGCCGCAAGTACTCCAGCGGTCTTTACCGCTCCGAGGGCCTGACCCTGGAGGCCGCCCAGCTCGCCAAGCTGCGCTTCGTCGCCGACCGGCTCGGGCTGCGCGGCGGCGAGCGGATCCTCGACGTGGGCTGCGGCTGGGGCTCGGTCGTGCTGCACATGGCCGTCGAGCTCGGCTGCCGCGCCGTCGGGGTGAGCCCGGCCGGCCGCCAGCACGCCTACATCGCCGCCCGCGCCGCCGAGCTGGGCGTCGCCGACCTGGTCGAGACCCGCCAGGGCCACTTCGAGACCCTCGACGTCGAGCCGGCGTCGTTCGACGCGGTGTCGCTGCTCGGGTCCATCGTCCACATGCCCGACCTCGACCTGGTGTTCCGCCGGGCGCGGGCGGCGCTGCGCCGCAACGGACGGCTGTACGTCTCCGAGTCCTGTTTCCGCAACGCGGCCGCGCACGAGGAGTTCGACCGTCGCGGCGGCACCGAGTTCGTCCGCGACTCGATCTTCGGCTGGGGGGACATGCGCCCGCTGTCCGAGCTGGTCCGCGCCGCCGAGGACGCCGGACTCTCGGTGATCTCCGTCGACGACCTGACCGAGGACTACCGCCGCACCATCGAGGACTGGCTGGTCAACGTCGCCGACCGGGCCGACCGGCTCGACGCGATCAGCCCCGGCCTGGCGGCGACCCTCACCCGCTACCTCCAGGTCGCCAACGCCGGCTGGGGCTTCACCACGAAGCACTACGCGCTGGTCTGCCAGAAGTCGCGCTGACGAGCCCGGGAGACGAACCGATGACCACCACGACGACCCGGGCGCCCGTGCTGCGCGGCCCGGTCGACGGGCCCTTCCTGCCCGCGGGCGACCTGGCCGAGGCCGTCACCGACTTCCACCGCGCCGGCGCCGCCGAGCGCCGCTGGGACGTCGAGACCGCCGTCGACTGGACCGCGGCCGACGCCAACCGGCTCACCGACGGCCAGCGCTCCGCCGTCCGCTTCATCACCCTGATCGAGGATCACCTGCCGGGCTACTTCGCCGTCTACACGCGGCGGTTCCCGCTGACCGACGAGGTGAGCGAGCAGGACTTCGCCCACCACCGCGAGCTGTACCACTTCACCGTCCGCTGGGCGGTCGAGGAGGACAGCCATGCCCGCGCCCTGTTCCGCTACCAGACCGACTCGGGGATAGCCCGTCCCGACGACCTGCGCCGCGAGCTCGCCGCCGAGGGCCGCAAGCCCTTCGAGCTCCCGCACGACGAGTCGGTGGCGCTGTTCGCCTACGCGCTCGTCCAGGAGAAGGCCACCCAGATCTACTACCAGCAGCTGCGCTCCGTCGTCGGCGACCCGGTGCTCGCCGAGCTGCTCAACCGGCTCAGCCGGGACGAGGCCCGCCACTTCGCGTTCATGGCCGACATCCTGGAGCGGTACCTGCGGGTGTACGGCGACGCGGTGGTCGAGCCGATCCGGGACGTGATCGCCAGCTTCCGGATGCCGCTCGCGGACACGATGCGCGGCTACTGGCGCTGGGCGCTGCGGATCGCCGACGCGGCCCGCTACGACCACACCGACGCCTACGAGCACCTGATCCGGATCGTGAACCGCGCCGTCGACGCGCCCTCCGACCGGGTCGACGAGCTGACCCGCTTCGTGGCGGCCTGCCGCACGGCCGCCCCGCTCCCGCTCACCACCCCCGCGGCGGTGCCGCCGGCCGCGGCCTCGGCGTGACCGCGCCCAGCGGCGGGGGAGGGGCCGGGCACGGTCACGCCGTCGTGCTCGGCGCCAGTGTCGCGGGCCTGCTGGCCGCCCGGGTGCTGGCCGAGCACGTCGGCCAGGTGACGGTCCTCGACCGCGACGACGTCACCCCCGCCGCGGCCGCCGGCGCCCGCGGCGGGGCGGCGCAGGGTCGTCACCTGCACGCCCTGATGGAACGGGGCCGTCAGATCCTCGACGAGCTGTACCCGGACTTCACCGCCAAGATCGCCGCAGACGGGGTGCCGACGGCGGAGACCCTCGTCGGCACCCGCTGGTACTTCGACGGCGCCCGGGTCACCCCGGTGCCGACCGGCCTCACCTCGGTGCTCGCCAGCCGGCCGGCGCTGGAGGCCGCTCTGCGGGCCGCGACACTCGGCCACGACCGGATCCGGCTGCTCCCCGGGCTCCGGGCGGTCGGCCTCGTCCGCGGATCGGGCTCCACCCGAGCCGCCGGGGCCGCTCAGGGCACCGGCGCCGCTTGGAGTGCCGAGACGGTTCGGAGTGCTGGGCCGGTTCGGAGTGCTGGGCCGGTCGCGCGGGACGGTGTCGTCGGGGTGCGCGTCGAGCCGCCCGCCGGTGACGCCCCGGCCCGCACCATCGAGGCCGACCTCGTCGTCGACGCCACCGGCCGCGGGTCCCGCGCCTCGGAGTGGCTCGCCGACCTGGGCTTCGACGTCCCACGGGAGGAGACCGTCGGCGTCGACCTCGCCTACGCCTCCCGGACCTACCGCCGGCGGCCCACGGACCTCGGCGGCGACCTCGGCGTCATCATCTCGACGCTGCCGGGCCGGCGCGGTGGTGGCGCCGTCGCCCAGGAGGGCGACCGCTGGATCGTGACCCTCGCCGGCATGCTCGGCGACCACCCGCCGGTCGACGCCCCCGGCTACGAACGGTTCGCGGCCTCCCTGCCCGCCCTCGACATCCACCGCCTCATCCAGGACGCCGAGCCGCTCGACGACCCGGTTCGCTACCGGTTCCGGGCGTCGCGGCGGCTGCGGTACGACCTCCTGCGCACTCCGGCCGCCGGTTTCGTCGCGATCGGCGACGCCCTGTGCACCCTCAACCCGCTCTACGCGCAGGGCATGACCGTCGCCGCGCAGCAGGCTCTCGAGTTGCGGGCATGTCTGTGTTCGGGCGGCCTGGACGACCTCGCCGCACGGTACTTCACGGCGGCCGCCCGGCCGACCTCCCGGGCGTGGTCGATCGCCACCGACTCCGACCTGCGCTACCGGGAGGTCGAGGGCCGCCGCGGGCCCCGCACCCGGATCACCAACGCCTACATCCCCCGAGTCCAGGCGGCGACCCGATCCGACCCCGTCCTCGCCCGCAACCTGCTGCGCGTGGTCAACCTTGTCGAGCCCCCATCAGTCCTGCTCACCCCAGCGGCCGTGCTGCGGACCGCCCGACACACGCTTACCCGGCGTGGTCAATCATGACCCGTGGTGGACGGCTCTGGCTGCCTGCCTGAAAAGCGGAAGGTCGGCGGTTCGACCCCGCCCCTGCCCACTGGTCACTGTGACTATTGGTGTGACCTGGCATTTTGTCACACTTCTTGCTTGGTGCAAAGCTCGCACAATCCGAACCGCTGCCTGGTTTGCTCGGGCAGGTCCTGTGGGGTTCCAGAGCTCGGTCACCGGTGTTGAGCTGACCCTCTTCGCGATCCATGCTGGGCAGGTCCCGCTCGTATTAGCGCAGCCGTCCGTTCGTGCGCAGCGTTTGCACGGCTTTCAGGGTTACCAGGCCGCGCCATTCGTCTGCCTGTGCGGGCGACCAGGCGGCCCAGTCGAACGTCCAGCCCCCGTCGTCTTGTTGGCCCGCTTCCAGCTCGTCGAGGCAGATGCTGATCTGTTCGTCGGTGAACAGCGCCCGGCTTCTTGCGGCGGGGCGCGGGGAGAGCGTCAGAGCGGTGAGGGTCTCGTCCGCCGTGCCGCCCGGCACGGGCACCGATCGGTCCGGTCGTAGCAGGGCCCGCAGGGTTTCGAGGACCTGGGCTGCCCGGTCGGCGTCGGCGCTGTGGTCGAGGAAGTCGAGGGCGTATTTCAACCAGTAGGCGTTCAGGTCCTCGACGTGGCGCAGGCGCTGCCAGCACCACTCGTTGGCCAGGTCGAGCCAGTCGGTGCGGGCGCCAGCCGCGCCGAGCAGCGCGGCCAGCCCGAACGTGAGATGCGAGCCGCCGTCGGGCACCATCCATGCTGCGAGCGGGTACCCGGCGGCGGTCGGGAGCACGAACGGCACGCCGCCGTCCGGCTCGGCCACCCTGGCCACCCAGGTCGCCACGTCGGCGAGCGGGTGACCGAGCGCGTCGAGTTCGTCGAGGATTTCGAGTGCGTGCAGGGTCGAGGTCGTCTCGCTGTGCGGGCCGCGGACGTCGGGCTCCAGTGCGTGCCCGTACCCGCCGTCGGAGTTGCGGTACGCCGCCAGCGCCGTCAGCACCGGGGCGCGGGGAGCGTCGTGCAGCACGACCGCCATCCGGTGGCGGTCCAACAAGCGGGCCGAAGAGTGGATGAACCGCTCAGCGGCAGGAACGTCGACAGGCATGGCGTCCATGCTGGAGATCGGCCGGTGGCGGGTCTTCCATGAATCGGACGAGATACCGCGACGGGCTCAGCCCGGTTAACGCCCGCACCTCATCGGACATGTGCGCCTGGCTGGCATACCCTGCCTCAAGCGCCCGCTCGGCCAACGTCGGTCCGGGCCCGCGGGTCAGGCGACACAGCCGAAGAACCCGAGCCAATACCTTGGGCGCATAGCCCACCGCTGCCAGGGTGCGACGGTGGAGCTGTCGTTCGCTGATCCCGAGTCCGGCGGCAACTGTCGCGATCCGCGCGTCCGGGCGTCCCAGCCAACACGCCGCCGCTGTCACCACGGGATCAGGCGTGACCTGTCGCCGGCGTACGACGTGAGCCAGCAGCCGCAGCCGGTCGGTTGGGGACGCCGCGGCGAGCCGTTCCGCCAGCCGCGTAGCCTCCTGGCCGAACACGTCATCGGCGTTCACCTGGCAGTTGCGTACCTCCGAGGCGGGCCGGCCGAGAAAGCCGCCCGCCGCGCCCGGCCGCAGCCGCAGTCCGCTGGAGCGCGACCCGGCTGGCAGCCACACGGTACGCGGCCCGGTGTCGGGACCGGCGATGACCAGTTCACGCTCGGCGAGCCAGATCAGATCAACACACCCGTCCGGCACGATCAACTGCTGCCCGCCGGCGCTCATCCGCTCCCACAGGCACGCAACCGCACCCTGTAGGTCAACCGGCGGCGAATACTCGCGATACTCCACAGCCATCACAGCCAGGCTAAGGCAATCCAGTGGCGCTCAGCCTGGATGCACCGCCTGACATGGGACCAGTCCGTAAAACCACGAAGCCCTGAACCCAAGATCGTAGGTGTAGAGGGTGTGACTGCCGGCTTCTACGACCAGCCGGTCCGAACTCGTAGCCAGTCGAGTGCGGCTTGCCCTTGGGCGGCTTGGAACGGCCGCAGGGTCGGAAGTCCAGGCGGGGCGGGCCGGGACGACTGCCGGATGAAGAACCCGGCCACGGCGGCGATGGTCGCGGTCACCGCGTCCGCGTCCGCGCCGCGTGCCACCGGATGGGCGTCGAAGATGTCCTCGGGAGCGGGACCGCCCTGCATCCGCACGCTCGGCAGCATCGCGAGCAGGTCAAACCACGGCGCCGCGACGCACGCCCACGGCCAGTCGATCACCACGACCCGGTTCGGGGTGAGTAGGAGGTTGTCGGCACGCAGGTCGGCGTGGACGAGACCGTCTCCGGTGGCCGCGTCCGCCCACCCGGTCTCGAGATCCGCGAGGGCGTCCAGATGCCGGCGAGCCCACGGGTCGAGAGTGTCAAGATTCTCCTGTCCGGCGAGGCTGTTCGGTGCCCGCCCGGCCGGCGGCGAGGCGGCGGCGAGCCGACGCCATCCGTAGAAGTCCTTGCCGAACCGCTCGACGACCGTGGGGGCGTCGAGCGGTGACGGTGTCAGCGCCGCGGCGAGGTCGGCGAGGGCGGCCAGGACTCGGTCGAGTTGGTCTTCCTGCCAGGGCAGGTCGGGTGGCGCTCCGTCGACGTCCTCGAACACCAGGACCACCCAGCCGCGGGTCTCGAACGTCGCGATCAGGCGCGGCGCGGGCGCGGTCAGCGGTAGTCGCGCCGCGATCCTCCCCTCGATTCGGTGGAGGACAGGGGAGTCGGGGTTGGGCTGCGGCCCCACCGCCTTGGCGAAGACCCGTCTGCCGTCGGCGAGCCGCAATCTGGCGGCGACGCCGGGAGAGAAACCGCCGGTCTGGTCGGTGGCCTCGGCGACCGGTGCGCCCAGGTGGGACTCGACCATGCGACACAGATCCGTCGGTATTCCCGACCATGGCAGCCGCATGCCGATCGCGGGTGGCGCGCAGTGGAGTCCACGCACGTGGTGTACGGATCGTGATCGTCTAGCGACTCGCCGGAGTGGCGGTCCGTGACGTAGAGCG